>JAJZHV010000078.1 GCA_021804345.1 Pseudomonadota bacterium
GAGGTAGCCCGGGCGCGTACCTTTGGTTTTACCCAGGATGTGGAACGGTTGCGGGCTCAGGGTCTGGCCTTGGGGGGCAGTCTGGAAAACGCCATCGTGATGGACGAGTTTCGGGTGCTCAACAGTGATGGACTGCGCTTTGCCGATGAATTCTTGCGTCACAAGATCCTGGATGCCGTGGGCGATTTATACCTGTTGGGACATCCGCTGGTGGGTTCCTTTCTGGGCTATAAATCCGGTCATGCGCTTAATAACGTGGCGGCACGTACCCTGCTGGAAACCCCCGCTGCCTGGACTTGGGAAAGCTTTGAAGGACCGGCCTCCTTACCCACTACTTTCATCGAGCCCCTGCCTCAAGCCCAGCCTGCTTTCTAGCTTTCCCGCATTCCTTCTACCAGGCAAGATGCCCAGCGGGCAGTCAATAGAGTAAAATCGAGCTTTTGCATAACGGCCAGCCTCGCCATGATCACTTCTGTCCTCAAAAAACTTTTTGGTAGCCGCAACGAGCGCTTGCTCAAGCAGTACCGCAAAACCGTGGTGCAGATCAATGCGCTCGAGCCCGCCATGATCGCTTTGGAGGATACGGCCTTGCAGGCCAAAACGGCCGAATTCCGGCAACGTTTGCAGCAGGGCGAAGTCCTGGATGCGCTGTTGCCAGAAGCCTTTGCGGTGGTGCGTGAGGCCAGCCGGCGCGTGTTGGGCATGCGCCACTTCGATGTCCAGCTCATCGGCGGCATGGTGCTGCATCAAGGTAAAATTTCCGAAATGCGAACCGGGGAAGGCAAAACCCTGGTGGCTACCCTGCCGGCTTATCTGAATGCCTTGAGCGGCGATGGTGTGCATGTGGTGACGGTCAATGATTATCTGGCCCGGCGCGATGCGGAGTGGATGGGCCGGGTGCATCGCTTTCTGGGGTTGACCGTAGGGGTCAACCTGTCGCAAATGGCCCATGAGGACAAAGTGGTGGCCTATGCGGCACATATCACCTATGGCACCAACAACGAATTTGGCTTTGACTATCTGCGCGACAATATGGTGACACGGGTGGACGAACGTGTGCAGCGCAAACTCAATCATGCCATCGTGGACGAGGTGGACTCCATCCTTATCGATGAGGCCCGTACGCCACTCATCATCTCCGGGCAGGCGGATGACAGCACGGAACTGTATCGGCGCATCAACCTCCTGATCCCGGCGCTGCAACCGCAAGCCACCGAGGAGGGGCCGGGGGACTACCATGTGGACCTCAAGGCGCATCAGGTCATGCTTTCGGAAAGCGGGCATGAGCATGCGGAAAACCTGCTCACCGAGGCCGGTCTGCTGGCTCCGGGCACCAGCCTGTATGATCCTGCCAATATCCTGCTCATGCACCATGTGTATGCCGGGTTGCGTGCTCACGCCCTGTACCACCGCGATCAGCACTATGTGGTCCAAAACGGCGAGGTGGTCATTGTGGATGAGTTTACCGGGCGCATGATGTCCGGTCGGCGCTGGTCGGATGGTATTCATCAGGCGGTAGAGGCCAAGGAAGGGGTGGCCATTCAAAACGAATCCCAAACCCTGGCTTCCATTACCTTTCAAAATTATTTCCGGCTCTATGCCAAGCTGTCCGGCATGACCGGCACGGCCGATACCGAGGCCTTCGAATTCCAGCACATTTACGGTCTGGAAACCGTGATCGTTCCCACCCATCGGCCCATGGTGCGCCTGGACCGCATGGATCAAGTGTTTCGCAGCACCCGGGAAAAGTTTTTGGCCATGATCGGGGACGTGAAGGATTGCCATGAGCGGGGACAACCGGTGCTGGTGGGCACAACCTCCATCGAGGCCTCGGAATTGCTCTCCAGTCTGTTGCAAAAAGAACAACTGCCGCATCAGGTGCTCAATGCCAAGCAGCACGCCCGCGAAGCGGAAATTGTGGCCCAGGCTGGGCGTCCAGGCATGATCACCATCGCCACCAACATGGCGGGGCGAGGCACGGACATTGTGCTGGGAGGCAACCCCGAGCCCGACATCCGCCTGCTGGAACAAGACCCGGACCTGACCCCGGGGCAGAAAAGCGAGCAGATCGACGCGTTGCGCAGTCAGTGGCAACACAGCCATGATCAGGTGTTGGCAGCCGGGGGGCTGCACATCATCGGTTCGGAGCGTCACGAATCGCGGCGCATCGACAACCAGTTGCGCGGGCGTTCCGGACGACAGGGTGATGCCGGTTCCAGTCGGTTTTACCTGTCACTGGAAGACCCATTGCTCAAGATTTTTGCTTCGGATCGGGTGGCGGCAATCATGGACCGGCTCAAGATGCCCGAGGGGGAAGCCATCGAGCATCCCTGGGTAACGCGAGCCATCGAAAACGCCCAACGCAAGGTGGAGGCGCGCAATTTTGACATTCGTAAGCAGTTGCTGGAATACGACGATGTGGCCAACGACCAGCGTCGGGTTATCTATCAGCAGCGCAACGAACTCCTGGAAGCAGCCGATATCTATGAAACCATCGTCAGCATGCGCCACGATGTGCTGGCCCAGGCTTTTCATCAGGCCATCCCCCCCGATTCGGCAGAAGAACAATGGGAAGTGGAGCGTCTAAGCCAGGAACTGGCCCAGGATTTTCGCCTAGATTGCCCGCTGCGTCAGTGGCTCACCGAGCAACCCGATTTAAACGAGGAGGGGCTGTTGGCGCGTGTGTGGCAAGTGGCGGATGGCGCCTACCAGAGCAAGTTTGACGGGGTGGAAGAAAGCCTGGTACGGGCTTACGAGCGCTCCGTTCTATTGCAGTCCATTGACAGCCATTGGCGTGAACACCTGGCAGCGCTGGATCATTTGCGTCAAGGGATTCACCTGCGGGGCTACGCCCAGAAAAACCCCAAGCAGGAGTACAAGCGCGAGGCTTTCGAATTATTTGGTGTCATGCTCGACACCATCAAACGTCAGGTGACTCAGCTCCTGTGTGTGGTGGAGGTGCAAAGTGCCGAGGCGGTGGAGCAGGCGGTGGAGGAAGAGACGCCGGTTCCGCAGCAGGTGCAGTACCATCATGCGGATTATGAGGAGGCGCTGGCGGGCAACCCGGCGCAAGAGGCCCCAGCAGCCACTGGGGCGCAACAGGCGGTGCCCAAGGTAGGGCGCAATGATCCCTGTCCCTGTGGTTCCGGAAAAAAATACAAACACTGCCACGGCGCCCTGAGCTAACTCGTCCATGCGCCTGAGCGGGCGTTTTACCCTGCTGGATAGTGCACCCGACGGGGATTCCATCCATTTTATTCCGGATCAACCCCAGTGGCTTCAAGCGCAAGCCCCAGCGGCAGGCGGTTTTCCTCCTCGACATAGCGCCTTGCCGGGTGCGAGGGCGCTGCGCTGGAGTCCGCGCGGAGCCATCACCGTGCGCCTGGAGGGAATCGATGCGCTAGAAACCCATTATCTGGCCAAAGGGGGCTTGGGCGTTTTAAGCCAACCGCCGCCCTGGGCAGAGCAGGCAGCCGGGGCATTGTTGCGTTTTTTAGGTTTTGAACGGGTGGTGCGTGGGCCTGACGAGCGTATTCTTGGCACGGAGCCGGCCGCAACCCGGGGTGCAATCCAGCTGGAGCGGGTAGACCGCTATGGGCGAGCGGTGGCCTACGCCTTTCGTGGCAACATTCATGGCAGCGATTTGGCGGCGCCTTCCCCAACGTCCACCGTGCTGGCCAGCAGTGCTAACGGCTATCTGTTGCAACAGGGGCTGGTCTACCCTGTGCTGTACCAGGACATGGCGCTGAACACCCTGCGTTGGCTATACCAGCAAACGCAGCAGGTGCGGGCAGCAGGGCGGGGTCTGTGGCCCATGGATTTGACGCAGGTCGGCTTTGCCTGGCATTCGTTGCAGGAATTCCAGCAACGTGCGCTGATCTGGCCCAAACTCTATCGGCGTTTGGTGGATCAGATCGGGTCGGTAGCGCATGCTCCCCTGGCGTCACTGGCCCAGGCCTTGGACCAGCGCGTCGGATCGGTGCTCCTGTGGCGGCAGGGGGTGGCGGTATCCTTTGCGGACTTGCTCCACATCGATCCCCAAAACCACCGCGTGCGCCTGCTGGTCCTGCCCGAGGAAATCGCCTTCCACAGCGATTAGCCGGGCCTGTTCACTCGTGGTGATCCAGGGCCTTGTACCCATGCCCCTTGATCAACTCATCCCGTCGGGCCGAGTTCAGGTCTTCGCGCACCATTTCTGCCACCAGTTCTGCAAAGGGGGTTTTAGGGCTCCAGCCCAGTTTTTGTTGGGCTTTACTGGGGTCTCCCAACAGGGTTTCTACTTCGGTCGGACGGAAGTAACGTGCGTCCACGGCCACAATGGGGGACGTGGACAAAGCGCCCGGGCGGTTGACCCAAAAGCCCTGTTCCGCAATACCCTGTCCTTCCCAGCGCAGATCCATGTCCAATTCCTGGGCGGCCGCCTTGACGAAGTCCCGCACACTATATTGCACGCCCGTGGCAATCACGAAATCTTCCGGTTGTTCCTGCTGCAACATCAGCCACTGCATTTCCACATAGTCCCGGGCATGACCCCAATCACGCAGGGAATCCAGATTGCCCAGGTACAGGCAATCCTGCAATCCTAGCTTGATGCGGGCCAAGGCACGGGTAATCTTGCGCGTGACGAAGGTTTCTCCCCGGATGGGGCTTTCATGGTTGAACAAAATACCGTTGCAGGCATACATGCCATAGGCTTCCCGGTAATTGACGGTAATCCAGTAGGCATAGAGCTTGGCCACCGCGTAGGGGCTGCGCGGATAAAAAGGTGTGGTTTCCCGCTGCGGGATTTCCTGCACCAGACCGTAGAGTTCGGAAGTGCTGGCCTGGTAAAAGCGTGTTTTCTTTTCCAGCCCCAGAATGCGAATGGCTTCCAGGATTCGCAGGGCTCCTAAGGCATCGGAGTTGGCTGTGTATTCTGGTTCCTCAAAGCTGACCGCCACATGACTTTGCGCAGCCAAGTTGTAGATTTCGTCCGGTTGGGTTTGCTGAATGATGCGGATCAGACTGGAGCTATCGGTTAAATCTCCGTGATGCAAAAAAAACCGTACATCCTGTTCATGTTGATCCTTGTACAGGTGGTCGATCCGATCCGTGTTGAACAGGCTGGTACGGCGCTTGATGCCATGGACGACATATCCCTTGGCTAACAGCAATTCCGCCAGATAAGCGCCATCTTGTCCGGTAACGCCCGTGATCAGGGCAACTTTTTGATGAGAGGTCATGGGTTGTTGTGGGTCCGTAAAAAATCAGTGTAGGCCAGTGCCAATCCCTGCTCCAGGCTGACCCGGGGCTGCCACCCCAGGGCCTTGAGGCGAGAACTATCCATCAACTTGCGCGGGGAGCCGTCGGGTTTGCGGGGATCAAAAGTGAGTTCACCCCGATAATCCACGACTTGGCAAATGCGTTGAGCCAAGGCGTGAATGGTGATGTCATCACCACAGCCGACATTGATGTGACCAAGCATGGGCTGTGTTTGTTGCGCGTAGAGAACGGGGTCGAGGGCCATCACATGCAGGCAGGCTCGGGCCATGTCCTCCACATACAAGAATTCGCGGCGGGGAGTGCCTGTGCCCCAGAGCGTGACGCTGGGGATCTGGTTGACCTTGGCCTCGTGAATGCGCCGGATCAAGGCCGGGATGACATGGGAGTTGTCCGGATGGTAATTGTCCCCGGGACCAAACAGATTGGTGGGCATGACGCTGCGGTAGTCGACACCATGACTGGCGCCGTACTGGCGGTTGTAACTTTCGCACAACTTGATGCCGGCAATCTTGGCCACGGCATAGGGCTCGTTGGTGGGTTCCAGGGGACCAGTGAGCAGGGCGGTTTCAGCCATGGGTTGCGCGGCCAGGCGCGGATAAATACAGCTGGAACCCAAAAACAACAGCTTTTTGACCCCGTTGCGAAAGGCTGCATCGATCACATTGGCCTGCACCATCAGGTTGTCGTAAATGAATTCGGCAGGATAGGTGTTGTTGGCGTGAATCCCCCCACTTTTGCGG
>JAJZHV010000079.1 GCA_021804345.1 Pseudomonadota bacterium
TCAAACCCGGCACATGCCGATAGATTCCATACCCTAATCGTTCAAAGGCTTCCATCAGGCCATAGTTAATCTCCTGACCATGTTTGAGTTCAAACATGACCAAGGGTGACTGCTCGGAAAAAAACTCACTTCCCCCCTCCAGAATGTTGATTTCTTCTCCCTCCGCGTCCATCTTTACAAAAGAAATGACGGTGGATTTGCCAATACATTCAAGATAATCATCCAGGGTGATCAAATCGACCGATTCCGAAACACCTGCGGTGTTTCCATACAGGGAGCTGAGCTCAGAATTAAGCGAGGTAAATATTTCCGCTTTACCCTTGTGGTTAGATAACCCTGCGGGAACCAAGGTAATTTTTTGGTCGAAGGCATTGAGGGTAATACTTTGAGATAGGCGACGAAGCGGGGCCTGAGTAGGCTCAAAGGCCCAGACATGTCCCTCTTGCAATTGATTGGCAATGTTTAGCGCGTACACCCCGTGATTTGCTCCGATATCCAGGGCATTCATGTCTGGTGTGATGTAGCTTCTAACAAAGTCCATTTCCTTTTCAAACCAGTCTTCTTGCTCCAGTAATACATAAGGCGTAATCTGGTTCATATCCCGAGCAACACAAACCTTGATCAAATGATTGCTACCTTTGATCCGCACTTCCCAGCATGATTCTTGAGTGGTCATCAATTTCCCCGATATTAAGCCGACAGCCCAGCAACAATCAATTTGATCTCAAATCGCTGGATTTATCCAAGCAATTTTAAAACGCTAAAATCCAGAAAAACGGTTCGGTCTGAATCAACAATGCCTAGAATCATACCCGTTTAATCTGCCGCCAGCACCGGTATTGTCACATCCTTGGTAGGGATCAGTCTTCCCAAGGCTGGGATTGGTATTCCACAGCCACGATATCCAGTTCGCGCACGCCTGCGGGGCTGTTGAATCGGACTCGATCCCCCTCACGCTGTTTGAGTAAGGCCCGCGCCAACGGGGAAATCCAGCTGATATGCCCACGGGAAGCATCCATTTCATCGATCCCCACGATGCGGTAACGTTGTTGTTCCCCTGTGTTCTCGCATACGGTCACAGTTGCGCCAAAAAATATCTGGTCGTTGCCGTTTTGCAATGAGGGATCTACCACCTGTGCAATCTCCAACCGCTTGGTTAAAAAGCGCAAACGCCGATCAATTTCGCGTAACCGGCGCTTGCCATAGATGTAATCGCCGTTTTCCGAGCGGTCTCCATTAGAGGCCGCCCAGGCGACTGTGTCTACCACTTTGGGGCGTTCTACCCGCAGCAGATGCTCCATTTCCTGAACCAAACGGGCGTGACCCGCGGGGGTCAGGTAATTGGGGGTTCCCTTGGGAATGATGAGCGCACCCTCTGGAGGGTCTGCCTCCTCTTCCTGGTCGGACTCCCGGGTAAACGCCTTGTTCATGCTTGCCTCTGAGTCGAAATGTTCTGCGGTGATTGCAAATACGGGACCAACAAATCCAGCAAATGCTCGGTGGCGCCCTGGTGCCGTTGGGTAAAGGCCAAACCGGCCTCACGCATCGCCCAGCGCGCAGGCGCATCCTCCAGCAGCTCAGTGAGCTGACGAGCCAGCTCCTGGGGCGTTGTTACGCGACGTGCAGCACCGCAAGCAATGGCCTGCTGCGCCGCTTCGCTGAAATTATAAGTGTGTGGGCCCACCAGCACCGGACAACCCGCTGCTGTGGCCTCGATCAGGTTTTGCCCACCGAAGGGCAGCAGACTGCCTCCCATCAAAGCCACATCCGCCAATCGATACCAGCTTTGCAATTCGCCCATGCTATCTCCCAGCAGAACACGCACTGTATTATCCTGAACGGAGCGGTTTTCGCTGCGTCGCACAAAATTGATATGGCGCCGTTGTAGCAAACTGGCCACTTCATCAAAGCGTTGGGGGTGACGCGGCACTAGGATCAATAGCGTATCCTGCAAGGGCGTAAGGGCCAGCAAATCCAGCACCATGGCCTCCTCTCCCTCACGGGTGCTGGCTGCCAGCCAAACCCGTCCCCTTGACCCTAGCAATTGGCGTAGTTGCTGGCTCACCTGTTCCAGTTGGGGCGAATCCGGCATATCGAATTTAAGGTTTCCCATCACCGCCACCCTTTCGGCACCCAAGGCTTGCAGGCGCTGGGCATCCTCTGAAGTTTGGGCAGCAATCAGGGGTAACTCTTGCAGGGCCTGTTGAATCAGCGGTTGAAAACGGGCATAGCCACGCGCCGATCGTTCGGATAGTCGGGCATTGGCCAGAACCAGGGGGATGGCGTCTTGGGCGCACGCATGAACAAGGTTGGGCCAGAGTTCTGTTTCCAGCAGAATGCCCAGTACAGGACGATAGTGCGCCAGAAAACGGGCCACCGCCTTGGGCAGATCATAGGGCAGATAACAGCGTACGCTCCCGGGCCCCAGCAATTCAGGAGCGGTTGCTCGCCCCGTGGGGGTCATGTGCGTCATGAGGATTTGATACGCTGGAAAGCGTGCCTTGAGCGCACGCACAAGGGAAGCGGCAGCGCGGGTTTCGCCCACCGAGACCGCATGGATCCAGAGCACTGGAGCACTGGGGCGAAGGGCATAGCGCCCCAGACGCTCGCCCCAGTGGCGCAGATACTCGGGCTGACGTCGAGCACGCCAGAGCAGGCGCAAGAAGATCAATGGCAAGAGCAGCCAGAACAACATTGTGTAGAGCGGGCGTGTCATGAACCCGATGCTTCCGGATCGCAGCGCCCGGATCCTGACTTCCGGAACGCAGCAGGCAGCCCTTGGCCCGCGGGTGATTCGGGAACCGATGGAACAGGTTCCTTCATCACCCTGTCCCCGATAGTAAGTTCTTGCAGATGCTGCAGGACCTCAGAGACTGTGGGACAGCGTTCTTTGCCACCACAATTTCGCGCCACCGGGCTGCCAAAAACGCCTGTGGCCAGAGGGTCGGTCGCTGTGAACAAGGCCACCACCGGGCGCCCTAAGGCGCAGGCCAGATGGGTTAGCCCGGTATCCACACCCACCACCGCCCAGGCCTGACCCAGCAACCCAGCCAGTTGGGTCAAGTCCAAAGACGGGGCTGCCACGGCACCAGCAATGGCGCTGGCCAAGCGGTTGGCCCGGGCTTGCTCCCTGGGGTTGCCCGCCGGGACGATGGCCCGAATACCGCGCTCATACAGGTGTTGCCCCAACTGGACCCAATGTGCTTCTGGCCATTCCTTGTCTGTCCGGCTAGTGGCATGCAGCAGGACCACATAGGTCGTACAAGGAATCCACTGCGCCTGCCAGGAAGACGCAGTGATCCCATAGCAAACCGCTTCATCTGGCGTGTATCCCAAGGCCTTGGCGCTCAGCATCCGATTGCGCTGCACCGCATGCAAGGACCAGGGCACCGCAAAAGTGTCCTGATAAGCCCAACAGGCCAAGGGCTCGCGCGCACTGAAACGGTCATAGCCTAAGTGATGGGTGGGTGCCAAGGCCCCCAGCAGGGCACTTTTGATCAGTCCCTGCAGGTCTAGGCTAAGATCAAACTGGGCCTGCCTGAGGGTCTGGCGCAGGTTTTGCAGATCGCTTCGGGTTTGAGCGGCAAAGCAGTGATGGCGCCAGCGTCGGGTAGCCACCGGAATCACTTGATGAACGCCAGAATGCAGGGCTGGCAGTGCTGCAAAGGACTCTTCCACCATCCAGGACACCTGCCAATCGGGGCAATGATGCCGAATATCCGTCAGGGCCGGCAGGGCATGGATGACATCCCCCAGCGATGAGGTTTTAATGAGGAGTAGGCGCGGCATGGTGCATTGTAGCGCGCATCAAGGCATGCACAGGCATCCTGCGCCGTTGCATCTCCAACCCCCGTGGCCGGGTTCACCTACCTTCACTGGCGCAGCAACCATAGTTTGGCGTAGCGATAAAACGTGGTATGCGCATTGGATACCGCCAGCAAAAACCCATGACCACCCTCCAACAGGCCACCACGTAGCACGTAGGTTCTGAAAAAAGCCCAGGCGCCATGCCCCAGGGCCTGTGCCAGACCAGCCCGGCGCCCCTTGGCGAAATCCTGTCTGGCACCCAGTGAGGAGTAGCGATTAGCCTTGTCCAGTACTTCTTCCAGCGTGGAATAGGTGGCGTGTAACAGGGGGTGCTGCAAGGTCCCCAAGGGCATCGCGCCCTGCCCCACCTCGGGAATCAAGCGTTCATGCACCTGATCTTGAGAAAACCGGGCGGCTCCCCGTCGAAACAGGCGTGTGACATAATCCGGCCACCACCCCCCACGGCGCAGGGTTCGACCGCAGTAGGAAGAGGAACGGGGCATGCGATACCAGGGTCGTGCATCAGCGCTGACAATCAGGCGTTGGATTTCGGCGGCCAGATCAGGCGTCACGCGTTCGTCAGCGTCCAGCGAAAGAACCCAGGGTGCGCTGGCATAGGAGAGAACGCGATTTTTTTGTGGGCCGAAGCCGGGCCAATCCGCGGCCATTTCCACCCGTGCACCCAGACGCTGGGCTATAGCCACCGTGTCGTCCGAGCTACCCCCGTCCAATACAATCCTCTCGGCAGCCCATGCGACAGAGCGCAGACAATCCTCCAGGGATTTCGACTCGTTTTTAGCAATGATGATGACCGAGAGATTGGCCAGTGCAGAAACGGTCTTCTCAGAACTCAAAGCGCTCGGGCTGCAGGGCATGATGCAAGGGAGGAACCACGGTTTCGAACAGAGACTCCGGTTGGCATAAGCCATTCCCCTGACGCCGCCAGCGCGTTACCGTCATGCTGGGCGCATCCCCCACCACCGCCAGCAGACAGCCTCCGGGGGCCAGCGCCTGTAAAAACGCGGGCGGCATGATGGGCACCGAGCCACTGAACACAATGACGTCCCACTGGCGCTCCGGGTGCCAACCCTGGGCCGCATCACCAATGTCCACCGTCACGTTGTGACACCCGGCCGCTTGCAGCTTTTGCTGCGCCGCTTGCGCCAAAGACTCATGAATTTCCACAGAAGTGACTGTGGCGGCCAAGCGGCTGATCAAAGCAGCCATGTAACCGCTGCCCGTACCCACCTCCAGCACGCGGTCTGATTTTTTCAGACGCAGCTCTTGCAGCAGGCGTGCTTCCAGTTTGGGAGAGAGCATGTACTCGCCTGATCCCAGAGGAATGTCCATGTCCACAAAAGCCAGATTCTCCCACCCTGAGGGCACGAAATCCTCACGCCGCACCTGATAGAGCAAATCCAGTACCGTCAGATCCAGCACTTCCCAGGGCCGGATTTGCTGTTCCACCATATTGAAGCGGGCTTGTTCGATGTTCATGAGAGCAGACCTGTTCCTTGAACGTAATTCTCCCATTGTAGCAAACTCACCCGCGGGATGGCCAAAGGAGCGCCTTTTTATTACGTCCGGAACATACCCGCTCCGGTCAAGCCTGAGGGTATTCTGGGGACAGGAATTCAGGTTAAACTGTCGGTGCTCTAAGATCCGCTTGATGTTGCCCGTTCCAATGGACCCTCTCGATACCTGACCTGGACCGCTGATCATGAAAAAACTCACCCATCACCTGTACTTCTGGGTCCTGTTGGCCATTCTGGCAGGTGCGCTGTTCGGTTTCATCTCCCCCAAGGAAGCAGTGGGGCTCAAGCCCTTTGGTGATGGCTTCATTGCCCTGGTGAAAATGATGATCGCACCCGTCATTTTTTGTACAGTGGTGCTGGGAATTGCGGGTGCCGGCGACATGAAGAAGGTGGGTCGGGTGGGTGGCAAGGCCCTGCTGTATTTTGAGGTGGTCTCCAGCCTAGCGCTGGTCATTGGCATGGTCGTCATGAATACCTTGCAACCGGGCAAAGGCTTCAAT
>JAJZHV010000080.1 GCA_021804345.1 Pseudomonadota bacterium
TTCTCTTCGGGTGGTCGTTGAGCCACATGGGCGCGCTAGGAGAAAAAGTCTTTCACCTGATTCAAGAACTGTCTCACGTGTTCTTTGGCATGATGAACACCATCATGAAGTTGGCGCCCTTGGGGGCTGGTGGCGCCATGGCCTTTACCATCGGCAAATACGGTGTTGGGGCGCTGGCGCCGCTCATGGCCCTGATGGGGAGTTTTTATCTCACCTGTGTCATTTTTGTCCTGCTGGTCCTGGGCACCATCAGCGCCCTCACCGGCTTTAATATCTTGAAATTCCTGCTCTATATCAAAGACGAATTACTGACTGTGCTGGGCACCTCCTCCTCCGAGTCAGCGCTGGTGCCGTTGATGAGCAAGCTGGAACAGGCCGGCTGCCCCAAGGCTGTGGTGGGTCTGGTGGTTCCCTCTGGATACTCCTTCAATCTGGATGGCACCAATATCTATCTCACCATGGCCGCTCTGTTTGTGGCCCAGGCGCTGAATATCGACCTGACCCTACAGCAGCAGTTCAGCTTACTGTTTGTGGCCATGCTCACTTCCAAGGGGGCTTCGGGCGTCACGGGAGCGGGCTTCATCACGCTGGCCGCCACCCTGGCTGTGGTCCCTTCCATTCCGGTGGCGGGCTTAGCCTTGATACTGGGAATTGATCGTTTCATGTCGGAAGCGCGTGCCCTGACCAACTTTATCGGCAATGGCGTGGCCACCATCGTGGTTTCCCGCTGGGAAAAGGAGCTCGACAACAGTCGCCTGAAAGCCGCGCTGGACGGTCATCCCTTGACCTCTTGAGGTCTGGTTGGTGACGAGCGGCGATTTTAGAATAAGTCTTTGCAATTTCCGACCTTTGTTTCACAGCTCTGGTAGGATATGTTTTTGACTGCGCAGACCCATCATGAACGCCAAACCTCCTTTCATGGCCGACACGGCCCAGGTCGATCAAGCCTCCGTCGCCCCTCTGCCACGCTCGCGTAAAATATACGTCACGGGCTCGCGTCCCGACATCCGGGTTCCCATGCGCGAAATCAGCCAGTCTGACACGCCAGCTTCCATGGGTGCCGAAACCAATCCCGCCATCACCGTCTACGATACCTCGGGCCCCTATACCGACCCCCATGCGCGTATCGACATCCGCTCCGGTTTGCCGGCCTTGCGCGAACCCTGGATTACCGAACGCCAGGATACCGAACGCCTGCCCGGTCCCAGTTCCCTCTTTGGCCATTCCCGCTTGACCAATCCGGAGTTGGAGTCCCTGCGCTTCAAACTCAAGCGCCTGCCCCGGCGTGCGCTTCCCGGAAAAAACGTCTCGCAGATGCATTACGCCCGGCAAGGGATTGTCACCCCTGAAATGGAGTTCATCGCCCTGCGCGAAAATTGCCGCCGAGAAGAAATGCAACAGGCGCTGTTGCGCCAAGGCAAGAACATGGCCCGCCTTCTGGGTAGTCAACATCCCGGAGAAGGTTTGGGGGCCAGCATTCCTCTGGAGATCACTCCAGAATTCGTGCGCAGCGAAGTGGCCTGTGGTCGCGCCATCATCCCGGCCAATATCAACCATCCAGAATCGGAGCCCATGATCATCGGGCGCAATTTTCTGGTAAAAATCAACGCCAACATCGGTAACTCTGCCTTAGGTTCCGGAATCCAAGAAGAAGTGGAAAAAATGACCTGGTCCATTCGCTGGGGTGGCGATACCGTCATGGACCTCTCCACCGGCAAGAACATTCATGAAACCCGCGAGTGGATCATCCGCAACGCACCGGTTCCCATCGGCACTGTTCCCATCTATCAGGCGCTGGAAAAGGTGGACGGCAAAGCCGAAGAACTGACCTGGGACATTTTTCGGGATACCCTGATCGAGCAGGCCGAACAAGGCGTGGATTACTTCACCATTCATGCGGGTATTCGACTGGCGCATATTCCCCTGACGGCCTCACGCATGACCGGTATTGTTTCCCGTGGCGGCTCCATCATGGCCAAATGGTGTCTGGCGCATCATCGGGAAAGCTTCCTGTATACCCATTTTGAAGAGATTTGCGCGCTCATGCAGGCCTACGATGTGAGCTTTTCCCTAGGGGATGGCTTGCGCCCCGGTTCCATTTACGACGCCAATGACGAGGCCCAGTTTGCCGAACTGAAAACCCTGGGAGAGCTGACCGAAATCGCCTGGAAGCACGACGTGCAGACCATGATTGAAGGTCCGGGGCATGTGCCCATGCAGCGCATTCGTGAAAACATGGCCCTGCAACTCAAACTCTGTCACGAGGCTCCCTTTTATACCCTGGGTCCGTTAACCACCGATATTGCCCCAGGCTATGACCATATCACTTCGGCCATTGGCGCCGCCATGATTGGTTGGTACGGCACGGCCATGCTGTGCTATGTCACCCCGAAAGAGCATCTGGGGCTACCCGACAAAAATGATGTCAAGGACGGCATCATGGCCTATAAAATTGCCGCCCATGCCGCCGATCTGGCAAAAGGGCACCCCGGCGCGCAATTGCGTGACAATGCTTTATCTAAAGCGCGTTTTGAATTCCGCTGGGATGATCAGTTCAATTTGGGCCTGGATCCGGACAAGGCGCGGGAATTTCATGACGAAACCCTGCCCCAGGAAGGCGCCAAACTGGCTCATTTCTGTTCCATGTGCGGGCCTCACTTCTGCTCCATGAAAATCACCCAGGATGTCCGCGACTATGCCGCCCAGCAGGGTTTGTCCGAGCAGGAGGCGCTGCATCGGGGTTTGGCCGAAAAAGCGGACGAATTCCTGCAGGAAGGCGCCGAAATCTACCAAAAACTGTAACGAACTGCTGCGGGAATAATCGATGGATCTTTTGTTGTTGGCCAAGGCGGCCATCCTTGGTCTCGTGGAAGGGCTGACCGAGTTTTTGCCGGTCTCCAGCACCGGTCACCTGATATTGGCCGGCAGTCTGCTGAATTTCAATGATGAAAAGGGCAAGGTATTTGAAATCGTGATCCAGTTCGCCGCCATTCTGGCGGTGTGCTGGGAATACCGCTGCAAAATCACGGAGATAGCACAGGGATTGGGGCACGACCCCAAGGCCCAGCGCTTTGTGCTCAATCTGCTCGTGGCTTTCCTGCCTGCGGCTTTTATGGGCCTGCTATTTGCCAGCCGCATCAAGGCCACCCTGTTTGCTCCGGTCCCTGTGGCACTGGCCTTCATTCTGGGGGCCTTCGTCATTTTATGGGTGGAGCGCCGCCGGCAACCCATCCTGCTGGAGTCACTGGAGGACATGGACTGGACACTGGCCCTTAAAATCGGCTTCTGCCAGGCCCTGGCCCTAATACCCGGTACTTCCCGCTCTGGCGCCACCATCATGGGTGGCCTCTACTTTGGGCTATCCCGAACCGCGGCCACGGAATTTTCATTTTTCCTGGCCATTCCCACCCTCAGTGCGGCCACCCTCCACGAACTCATCAAATACCGGCACCTTCTGCACACGGCCGATCTGGGCCTGTTCCTGGTGGGCTCGTTGTTCTCTTTCCTGTTTGCCTTCATCACCGTGCGGGCCCTGCTCCGCTTTGTCAGCCACCACAATTTCAACCTCTTTGCCGGTTACCGGATTCTTTTTGGCCTCATGATTCTGGCCACCGATGCCTGGGGTTGGGTACGCTGGAGTGAGGGTTGAGCGCAATATAACAGCCTGCCCCGATGGTGCAGGTCCCTCGGGGGCAGGGCTTTACACTCTCAAAACTCGATCATCTCGAAGTCTTCCTTGCGCGCCCCACATTCCGGGCAAACCCAGTTGACCGGCACCTCTTCCCAACGGGTTCCGGGGGCAATGCCTTCTTCAGGGTCCCCCAGTTCTTCGTTATAAATGTAGCCACAGATCAGGCAAAGATACGTCTTAAAGGGTTGGGTTGCTTCCATGGTTTTCCTGGAATTGGGTTAGAATGGGACATGCACTGATACAAATGATGCTTGGAGGTTTTGCCCGCTCTGCGCAGCGGCACCCAAGCATCATAAAACCTGACACTCAGAAGAGCAACCTCATCCATGACTCCTCCCCCTCCTGCCGTGCTGGTGTTTGCGGCCACTGACCCCAGTTCGGGTGCCGGCCTGCAAGCGGATATTCTTACCTTGGCCAGCATGGGCTGTCACCCCCTGTCAGTGGTCACCGGCATCACGATTCAGGATACCACCGGCGTGGAAGATATCCTGCCTCTGGATGCGGAATGGGTTGCCGATCAGGCCCGCTGTATTCTGGAAGACGTTCCTGTGGCCGTCTTCAAATTGGGCGTACTGGGAAGCGTAGAGGCCATTGCAGCCATCGCGGAAATCGTTTCGGACTACCCTGAAATCCCCTTAATTCTAGACCCGGTTCTCTCCAGTGGGCGGGGCGATGAACTGGCTTCGGAAGACATGTTGGCTGCCCTACGGGAATTGATCATTCCGCAGGCCACGCTGGTCACCCCCAATACCCTGGAAATTCTGCGTATTGCCTATGACGAGGCCCCCGAGGAGGACTCACCGGATTTTGTAAAAGCCGCAAAACTCATCCTGGATCTTGGATGTGAGTACGTACTTCTGACAGGAACTCACAGCGCATCCCGTCAGGTGATCAATACCCTGTATGGACGAGAGGGGGTCATCCGCTCTGACAGCTGGGAACGTCTTAACGCCAGTTTTCATGGCTCGGGGTGCACCTTGAGTTCCGCCATTGCCGCCGGTTTGGCCCAGGGCTTAGACATGGCGGAAGCCGTGGCCGAGGCCCAGGAATTTACCTGGCAAACCTTGAAGGATGCCTTTCGCCTGGGAATGGGCCAACCCATTCCCGACCGCTTGTTCTGGGCCCGGGAAGAACCCCCGGCGGGAGACGTTCATTAACGTGTGTCTTGCCCGCGCCCGTGCACTCCACAGCCCCAGCCGCCATGCCTTTTAATCCAGGACCCATTCACGGGCTGTACGGCATTACACCGGATCTTTCCGACACGGCTTGCTTGCTGGCCAAACTGGAAGCGGCCTTCGCGGGGGGATTACGTCTGTTGCAGTATCGGGCCAAGACGCTAAAACCCTCCGACCGCCAAGCGCAAGCCCTTGCTGTATCCGGGTTATGCCGCAAGTGGGCGGTCACTCTGATCATCAATGATGACCCCGAACTTGCACGACAAACACAGGCCCAGGGTGTTCATCTGGGACAGCAAGACGTGCAGCAATGCGCGTGGGCGCCGCGCGCACACCCTGCAACGGCACCCTCCAACCCCCAAGCAGCCCACCAGGATAGCCCCAATCTCCCGCAACACCCCGGACTGATGGGCATTTCTTGTCATGCCTCGCTCTCTCAGGCCCTGCAGGCCCAGGAGCAAGGCGCCCATTATGTGGCCTTTGGCAGTATGTACCCCTCCAGCACCAAACCCCAGGCGGAAACAGCACCCTTGTCCCTACTGCAATCGGCACGCTCGCAGTTGAGCCTTCCCATTGTCGCCATTGGCGGCATCACCCTAGACAATGCAACGCCCTTGATCCACGCAGGCGCCGATGCCATTGCAGTCATTTCGGGATTGTTTGATGCCCCGGATATCTGCCAGCGCACCCGTGAATTTCAATCCTTATTTCATAGGCCATCATGACGTCTTTGAATCAGCAACTATTTGAACGTGCCCAGATCCGCATACCCGGCGGTGTCAACTCTCCTGTGCGGGCCTTTCGGGCCGTTGGAGGCGCCCCACGCTTCTTCACCCGGGGCTCTGGCGCGCGAGTGTGGGATGTGGATGGGCGCGAATACATCGACTATGTCTGCTCCTGGGGGCCGTTGCTACATGGTCATGCTCATCCCCAAATTGTACGTGCCGTGCAAGCCGTG
>JAJZHV010000081.1 GCA_021804345.1 Pseudomonadota bacterium
CACCGGCGGCACGACGCGACAGATGGCGGGTGTAATTTTCGATGCCCTTGCAGAAGCCGATCTGATCCAGCATTTCCAGATCATGCCGGGTACGCTGTTCGATGCGCTGCAATTCCACTAGCCGCTGGGTTTGGGCAAAGAAGTCCATGCGTTGGCTCAACTCCCGTTTGATGGCCTCCATGGCCTGCAGGACGGTTTCGCGGGGGGTGACGTAATGACTGGAGGGGAAGACGGTGAAACGTCCCAGACGTTGCTGGATTTTTCCCGTGAGGGGATCAAACAGCATCAGGCTTTCGATTTCCTCATCAAACAGGGTGACGCGCAGGGCCAGCTCACTGTTTTCTGCGGGGAAGATATCAATGAGCTCGCCGCGCACCCGAAACACGCCGCGCTTAAACTCCAGTTCGTTGCGCGTGTATTGCATGATCGTCAGGCGCGAAATGATGTCGCGTTGATCCATGCGCTCGTTTTCCCGCAGATGCAAAATCATGCGGTGATATTCCTGCAGATCTCCGATGCCGTAAATGGCGGACACGGTTCCCACGATGACGCAATCCGGACGTTCCAGCAGCGCCTTGGTAGCGGACAGGCGCATCTGCTCGATATGCTCATTGATGCTGGAGTCCTTTTCGATATACAGATCGCGGGCCGGCACATAGGCTTCCGGCTGATAGTAATCGTAATAGGACACGAAGTACTCCACCGCATTCTCTGGCAAAAACTCCCGCAGTTCGGCATACAGCTGTGCGGCCAGGGTCTTGTTGGGGGCCATGACCATGGCGGGGCGCCCCATGCGGGCAATGACATTGGCCATGGTGAAGGTTTTTCCCGAGCCAGTAACGCCCAGCAAGGTCTGGTACTGCAGGCCATCCTGCAGGCCCTGCACCAGGGCGGCAATGGCCTGTGGCTGATCGCCAGCCGGCTCGAAGGGGCAATGCAGGTGGTAGGGGCTATCGGGAAAAGTAACGATCACGAGGGTTGCAGGCGGCTGGAGGGCCGGGAATGTACGCAGGGCATCTTGTGGAGGGATTGGCGTCTTGGGTAGAATATCAGGTCGAATCGGGGAATAATGACATGGATCCGGCGCAGTGAATAGTCCTCCTCGGCCCACGACCCGGCAAGGATCACTGCCCCGGCACACGCTGTAGCCCGGATCAGGCGGCTTTCACCCACGATCGACCATTGAATGATTTTGTTGACTCCATAGCCAGGACTTTCCATGAACCCCACATCCTTCTTGCAGGCCATTGAGATGGCCCCCCGCGATCCCATTCTGGGCATTACCGAGGCCTATAACGCGGATCCCAACCCCGCCAAGGTCAACCTTGGCGTTGGGGTGTATACCGACGAGCAGGGCAAGGTCCCCCTGCTGGACTGTGTACGCCAGGCCGAAAACCTGATCAACCAGCGCGCCGCTGCGCGCAGTTACCTGCCCATCGAGGGCCTGGCCAGCTACGACCGCGCCGTGCAGGACCTGGTCTTTGGAGCCGATGCACCCGCGGTGAAGGAAGGTCGGGTCTTGACCGTCCAATCCCTGGGCGGCACGGGGGGGCTTAAAATCGGTGCCGATTTTCTGAAGCGCTTCAACCCCCAGGCCGAAGTGTGGATTTCTGATCCCAGTTGGGAAAACCACCGCGCCCTGTTTGAGGCTGCGGGGTTTACGGTCAATACCTATCCCTACTATGCGCCTGCCACCCATGGGCTTCACTTCGACAGGATGCTGGCGGCCTTCAATGCCGCCCCTGCCGGTACCATCATCCTGTTGCATGCCTGTTGCCATAATCCCAGCGGAGTAGATTTGACCGAAGCCCAATGGGAGCAGGTCATCGCGTGCCTGCGCGAGCGCCAACTGGTCCCCTTCCTGGATCTGGCCTATCAGGGGTTTTCCCGTTCCATCGCCGAGGACGGCGCCGTGGTGCGGCGGTTTGCAGCGGCGGGCGGTCCGGTGTTGGTGGCCAATTCCTTTTCCAAATCTTTTTCCCTGTATGGCGAGCGCATTGGCGCCTTCAACCTGGTCACCGACTCACGCGAGGAAGCGCAACGGGCGCTGTCCCAGCTCAAGCGTGTGGTGCGCACCAACTATTCCAACCCGCCCAGCCATGGTGCGCAGATTGTGTCCACAGTATTGACCACGCCCGAACTGCGCAGCCTGTGGGAACAGGAATTAGGCACCATGCGTAGCCGCATCAAAGACATGCGGCAAGGTTTTGTGGCGCAACTGAAGGAACGTTTGCCACAACAGGACTTTGCTTTCGTGGCCCAGCAAAACGGCATGTTTTCCTTCTCTGGTCTGACCTTGGCGCAAGTCACCCGCTTGAAGCAGGAATTTTCCATCTATGCTGTAGACTCCGGCCGGATTTGCGTGGCAGCGCTCAACACGCGCAACCTGCCCCACGTAGTGGAGGCCATCGCGCAGGTGCTCCGTGAACCAGCCGCCTGAAAGCCGGCAGCGCGCAACCGGTGTGTTGTGGATGCCAGTCAACTGAACACGACGCGCACCGCTTTTAGTGGCTCCTGGGTGGGGTGGTTCGTGTTGGGGGCCCTGCTCACCCTGACAGCCGTGACTGCCTTGCGTCAGTACGAATCACGGGAAGTAGAAGCGCTCTTCAAGGCAGAATCCATCGATGCGGTGGACCAACTGGAAACCCGCATCAAACGGGCCCTGGACGATTTGCTGGCAGTGGGGGCTTTTTATGACGCCAACGCGCAGATCGATCGCACGCAATTTGGGCGCCTGGCCACCGGATTGCTCACCAAGGACACACCGATTCAGGCCTTGGAATGGGCGCCCCACCTGCCTGCGGCGCGGCGCCGGGAATTCGTTGCACAGATACGCCGCACGGGGTTCCCCCACTTTGATCTCACCGAGCGCGACGCCCAGGGCGGGCTGATCCCAGCCCACTGGCGCCCGGAGTACTTTCCGGTCACCTACCTGGAACCCCTGGCCGGCAACGATGCGGCCTTCGGATTTGATTTAGCCTCCAGTGCCTCGCGCAAAACAGCCATGGAGCGCTCTGCCATCACCGGGCAATTGCTGGCCACAGAACGAATCAAGCTGGTTCAGGAACACGGCAGTCAGTTCGGCGTTCTGGTTTTTCGCCCCGTTTTTGAAGGCGCGGTGCTGCCCCAGGAGGGGTTGACTTCCCCCCACCTGCAGGGCTTCGTCCTGGGCGTATTTCGCATCGGTGATCTGGTGGAGGGTAGCAAAAAACATGCAGTCCACGATTCGCTGCAAGTTGCCCTGTTTGACGCTTCCGCTCCACCCGGGGTACGCCTGCTCTACCCGGCCCAATGGACAGTGGATACCCCCGAGGCACTTCAATCCGGGTTGAACTACACCCAAACCCTGAGCGTGGGTGGAAGACAATGGACCGTGGTGACCACACCGGTCAATCCCCACGCCTTTCAAGCTCGACATGAAGCCAGTGCAATCACCTTGATCCTGGGCTTGTTCCTATCCCTGCTCTGGTCCTTTTATTTACGACAAAAAGCCAATCATCTGACACAGGCCGAGCTGATGGTGCGCCAACGCACAACCGACCTGGATCGGGAGCGGCGCTTCAGTACCACCCTGT
Organism: Pseudomonadota bacterium; assembly: GCA_021804345.1. GTDB lineage: Bacteria > Pseudomonadota > Gammaproteobacteria > Burkholderiales > Ferrovaceae > JAJZHV01. Next base: position 3,576 of record JAJZHV010000081.1, read on the forward strand.
TCGACAACCTAGGAAGTATCGGACTGGTTATTCAGCGCGACGGGCAAATTGTGCGCTTCAATCAGGCGGCCGTGGAATTTACCGGGTATTCCCTAGAGGCTGTCTGTTCTCCCTGGTTTTGGCTCCATTTTTCCCCTGGCCCAGAGCAGGAAACACTGCGCCAGCAGTTCGAGGCCACCATGGAAGGCCATTTCTCCATGCCCCAGATAGCTTGCTGGCTGGATCACCACCAGCAGCAACGACTGCTGAACTGGACTCACAGTGTGCTCAACGACAAACAGGGCGCGCCGCAATTCCTGATCAGCATCGGCGTGGATATCACCGAACGCCACGCCGCACAAAGCAAGCTAACCACCCTGCTGGAAGAACAACAGGCCATCCTTAATAGCGAAGTGGTGGGCATCGCCATGATTCGGGATCGGCATCTGGTATGGGCTAATCAGGCCATTGCCCACATGCTGGGTTATACCCCGGAACAAATGGCCCATCAGCCCACCGCTCTCATCTATCCCAGCGCCGCAGATCATCAACGCTTTGAGCAGCTCGCCTACCCGGTGATCCAGCAAGGCCGACTATTCCGAACGCAACTGCAGTTTGTGCGCAAAGATGGGTCACTGGGGTGGTTTGATATTTCCGGAGCCAGACTGCGCGCCGAGGAATCCATCTGGGCAGTGGTGGAAATCAGCGCCTTAAAATCCACCGAGGAGAAACTGATTCGTGCGCGCGAACTGGCCGAGGAGGCCAATCAGGCCAAGTCCCGCTTTCTGGCCATCATGTCGCATGAAATTCGCACGCCCATGAACGGCATTCTGGGCATGACCCAACTGCTGTTGCGCGACGATATCACCCCCGCCGAGCGCCAGGAATTCCTCAAAACCATCTTGTCCTCGGGTCAATCCCTGCTCGGCCTGCTCAACGATCTGCTGGATCTTTCTAAGGCCGAGTCCGGCGAATTCACGTTGGAGCGGGCCCCCTTTGAGCTGGATGAGGTTCTGAATCAGGCCCTGTTGCTGTTTGAAGCCAGTGCCCAGGCCAAGGGCGTTCGTCTGGTGATGCAACGTCAACCGGCCTGTGCACCCTCCTGGTGGGGCGATGCCCTACGGTTGCGGCAAATGCTCTTCAATTTGATCGGCAACGCCCTCAAGTTTACTGCCAGCGGCACCATTACCGTGGCCGTGACAGAACTGGAAAGGGAAACCCAGCACGCACTGCTGGAATTCAGGGTCACCGACACGGGAATCGGTGTGGCCGAAGAACATCTTTCCGTGCTGTTCAAACCCTTCTCCCAAGCGGATAATTCCATCACCCGCCAATATGGGGGCAGTGGTTTGGGGCTTTCCATTGTGGCGCAACTGGCGCATCGACTGCAAGGCAACGTGGGCGTGGAAAGCCAGCAGGGTAAAGGCTCCAGCTTCTGGTTTACCGTGCGACTGGAGCGCTGCTTGCAGGTGCAACCAAGCGCCGCACAAGCCGCTCACCCCACCGACCCTGTGCCAGAGGGCTCTTCCTCTTGTGCGCCCCAGACACCCACATCGAGCGCACAGCACGACGCCTATCCAGCGGCCACCCAGGATCAGGACTTGCCGCAACCGGTTGCGCAGATGGTTTTGCTGGTGGACGACAATGCCGTCAATCGGCGGCTGGTTCAGGTGTTGCTATCCCGAGCGGGTCATCGGGTGATCGAGGTCGACAATGGTCTGAAGGCCCTGGAGCAGATCCAGGCAGGACTAAACCCAGACCTCGTGCTCATGGATGTGCAAATGCCAGTGATGGACGGCTTTACAGCCACCCGGGAAATCCGCCACTGGGAGCAGCGCCAACAGCGCTCTCGGGTCCCCATCATTGCCCTGACGGCAGATGGGTTTGCGGAAGATCGCACACGCTGCCACGAGGCGGGAATGGATGAGTTTTTAACCAAGCCCATTCATCCGGACCAATTATTTAGGGCGCTGGCGCAGTTCACGGGTGCTCGTCTTCGGTCCTCCCCCGGCGCTTCTTCACCCATCGGCCCTGGGACAGGAATCCAATTCTGAACACAGATCCGGCCCAGGCCAAAATCCGGATTTTTTTTTGCGTTAGAGAATGTTCTTGACCCCGTCAGGATGGAAAGTTAAAATCTTGGATTGTGATTCCTCGATAGCTCAGTCGGTAGAGCGACGGACTGTTAATCCGCAGGTCCCAGGTTCGAGCCCTGGTCGAGGAGCCAAACAAATC
>JAJZHV010000082.1 GCA_021804345.1 Pseudomonadota bacterium
CATCGGCAGCATTGTCGATCACTTCCTGGATGATATGGGTGGGGTCCTGGGTTCGGGTATACATCCCGGGGCGTTCCTTGACGGGCTCAAGCCCCTTGAGAACCCGGATGCTGGATTCGACGTAACGATCTTTTACCAAAACATTTCCTCATGGCATGCAGACAGGATCCACCCCAAGCCGCCGGGGTGTAATGCCCTGTATTGTCCCATACCCCACACCCCGTGGACAGAATGAAATGCGCCGCAGCGTACATCTCCCCTGTGCCAAACCCGCGTAGAATGTGCGCTCTTTCCGTTCACGCCAAGACCACAACCACTCACCACAAGCCCTATGCGCACACCTCATTTTTTACACGCCCAGCGCCTAGCGCCACTGCGCCGCGGGATAAACACGCTGCTCCTGCTCCTGACGGGTGTGGCTCTGACCTGTGGGGCCGAGCCCATTACGACGCCTGGGGCGCAATGGGGGCCCGAGGGTTACCAAAACCGCTACCCGGTGACTGGACATCCCGCTGGCAGTTTTCTGACATGGCAATGGCAGTCCCTCTGGAAGCCCGACACGCCTCTTTCTCCCGATGCGCTGCTGCCCCTGCCGCCGCGCCTGGATCTGATCCAAAAGCCGGCCGAGGGGGCCCAGCTCACCTGGATTGGGCACTCCACGGTACTGCTGCAACTGGACGGCCTGAATATTCTGACGGACCCCATCTTTTCTAACTATGCCAGCCCACTGCCCCCCTTCGGGCCGCGCCGCCATCAGCCCCCGGGGCTGACGATGGCGCAATTACCCCATGTGGATGTGGTGCTGATCTCCCATAACCATTACGACCACATGGACTTACACAGCCTGCGCCAGTTGGCGCGTCAACCGGGGGGAGCGCCCCTGTTCCTGATTCCTCTGGGCAACGAGCAATGGTTTCTGGATAACATTCCCGGCACCGTGCTCTACGGTCCCGGGCGCAATGTACGCGCCATGAATTGGGGTGATCTGCAATGGCTTCAGGCGCAACACGGAACCGTTGCCTTTCATTTTGAATCGGTCCAGCATTGGTCGGCGCGCACCTTGTGGGACCGCAACGAGTCCCTGTGGGGAAGCTGGGCGGTGATCCACCCCTCCTTTCGCTTTTGGTTTTCTGGCGATCTGGGATATTCCCGGGACACACAGGACATTGGGCGTCGGTATGGGTATTTCGATCTGGCGGCCATTGCCATTGGGGCCTATGAGCCGCGCTGGTTCATGCACAACCATCACATCGACCCGGCGCAGGCGGTTCAGGTCATGCAGGAGGTGGGAGCCCGTCAGGCGGTGGGAATCCACTGGGGAACGTTCCGTCTGAGTGACGAGGCGCTCGATCAACCGCCCAAGGACCTGGCCCTGGCCTTGCGTCAGCAGGGCTTGCCCCAGAATCGGTTTTTTGTGATGCAGCATGGCGAAACGCGTCCCTTTGCCCTGAGTCCGCCTACAGGCAAGCCATAGCCAGCCCCTGTGGGGCCATTCGGGCACAGGGCCCAGTCAAAATGCTCGGGAAAACGCGGATGGAGGCGCGAGCCGGAGTCGAACCGACCTACATGGATTTGCAATCCAGTGCATAACCGCTTTGCTATCGCGCCGCGAAAACAGAACCCCCCTCCAGCCGTTCCATGGCCTGATTCTAGAGTGTTCCAGATCGTGGCACAGGATGTGGTGGAGGGCCAGCACACGGTATTTGAACGTCATGGAGCGGGAGACGAGTCTCGAACTCGCGACCTCAACCTTGGCAAGGTTGCGCTCTACCAACTGAGCTACTCCCGCATGAAGTCCGGCATTCTATCTGGAGCGCAGGGATTTCGTCAAATTAAAATGCCCATGGGCTGCAAAAGGAGCGCGGGGCCCAAGGCGCAGTGTGTGGGCTACAGGGCCTTGACCTTCAGCGCCACGCGCAAATAGTACGTCATGGAAACCAGTGTCAGCGCCGCAGCAACCCATAAGGCCGCCAGCCCAATTTCGTGACAGGGAATAACCCCCAGCAGGTGCTTGTCATACAGCAAAAACGGCAGGGCGATCATTTGCGCGGTGGTTTTGACCTTGCCTAGGGTGGAGACCGCCACGCTGGCGCTCTTGCCCAGTTGTGCCATCCACTCCCGTAAGGCCGAAATGGCAATTTCACGCCCAATGATGACTAAGGCCAACACCGAGGGCGCCCGTTGCAAATCCACCAGCACAATCAGGGCGGCCATCACCATGAGTTTATCCACCACCGGATCGAGAAAGGCCCCAAAGGCCGTGGTTTGATTCCATTTGCGGGCCAGATAGCCATCGAAGGCATCGGTAATGGCTGCTCCCACAAAAATTCCTGCCGCCGTCAGCCCTGCGGTGGGCCCGGAAAGCCAATGATCGGGAAAATACATGACGCCCACGAACATGGGGATCAGGGCCAGACGAAAGAGCGTCAGGAGAGTGGGAATATTAAGCTGCATGCACGCATTCTACCTGATGCGCCTGTTCTCGGGATATGGCGCCACGAAGCCCTCCAGTCGGCCCTCTGCAACCAAGGATGCAGGCAACGATCACTGGGATTCAATGCAATTGGCGCCAGATTTTATGGGCCAGGGCCGAACCGATTCCCGGAATGGCCGCAATATCCTCCACGCTGGCATTTTGCACTCCTCTCAGGCCCCCAAATTGCACCAGCAATTTCTGCCGTCGTTTGGCGCCGATGCCTTCAATCTCCTGCAAGGTGGAATGCAGTCGGCTCTTGCCCCGGCGCGCGCGGTGCCCGGTGATGGCAAAGCGATGCGCCTCGTCACGAATCGCCTGAATCAAGTGAAAACCCAGATCCTCCTGGGGCAGGGACAAGGCGCGCTGGGTTTGGGGAAAAACCAGGGTTTCTAGGCCCGGCTTTCGACCCTCCCCCTTGGCAACGCCCACCAGCATCAGGTCGTTTAATCCCAGATCCTGCATCATCTTCCAGGCGGCGTTCAGTTGTCCCCGTCCGCCATCGATCAGGATCAGATCAGGGCGTTTACCCTCCCCCTTGGCCAAAGGCTGAAACCGTCGCTGCAGCACCTGGCGCATGGCGGCATAGTCATCCCCCGGGGTAATCCCTTCGATGTTGTAGCGGCGATAATCCGCCTTGAAGGGTTTTCCTGCTTCGAAGACCACACAGGAAGCCACTGTGGCCTCTCCCTGCAAATGACTGATGTCAAAGCACTCGATTCGTGTGGGCAGGGTAGCCAACCCCAGGCTTTGTTGCAGGGCATCCAAACGCAAGCCCTGGGTTGCTTGCTGAGCTTGGTGTTGTTCCAGGGCAAAGCGGGCATTTTGCAACGCCCCTTGATACCAGGCCCGTTTTTCCCCTTGAGGATGGGTGATGATTTGCACCACACGCCCAAAGCGCTGGGACAGCAGTTGGGCCATCCCTTCCGGGTCTTGGACTGCGCTGGCCACAATCACCCCAGGCGCCTCCAGCGCGCTATAGTGCTGCGCCATAAAGGCCTCGATCACCGTGGACTCATCCACCGAATCCGCATTCTGCGGAAAAAAACTTTTATCGCCCAGATGCCGCCCGGCGCGAATCATCACCAAATTCAGCACCACGTGCTGGGCACTCCCATGGGTGGCAATGATATCCACGTCGGTGTCGCGCCTGGAGGACACGGATTGGCGGGAAAGCACCTGCTGCATCAAGGCGATACGATCCCGAATCTGCGCTGCCCACTCAAAGTTTTGGACCTGGGCGGCCTGCTGCATGGCGGCGCGCAGAGTATCCAGAATGTCGCTCTCCCGTCCTTGCAAAAAGGCCATGGCTTGCTGCAGATCCTGTTCGTATTCTGGCACGCTCACCAAGCCCACGCAGGGCGCCTTGCAGCGTCCAATTTGATGCAACAGGCAAGCCCGGCTGCGGTTTTTGAACACGGTATCGGCACAGGTGCGCAACTGAAACAGTTTTTGCAGGTGCCCGATCACTTCCCGTGCCGCCCAGGCATTGGGGTAGGGCCCAAAGTACCGGTGCCGTGGGTCCAGCTCGCCCCGGTACAACCGAATCTGGGGAAAGGGGTGAGCAGTGAGCAGAATATAGGGGTAGCTCTTGTCGTCCTTGAACAGTACATTAAAACGCGGTTGCAGTTGCTTGATTAGATTGCACTCTAACAGCAGGGCTTCGGCCTCGGAAGCGGTCAGGGTCACCTCGATGCGCGCCACCAGGGTGACCATCAAGCGCGTACGGGGGTTGTCATGCTGCTTTTGAAAGTAGGAGGCAACGCGCCGTTTCAGGTCACGCGCCTTGCCCACATAAATGACCGTATTCTGCCCATCCAGCATGCGATACACCCCGGGTTGGGCAGGCAATGTCTTGATAAACGAGGAAAAATCGAAAGAGATCATGGACAAAGGGCCCCCAGATATGCTTTACTTTATGATCATGGTCGCACCCTGCCCGCCAGAAAACAATGGTTTGAGTGAAACCCGTCGGTTGCAGCAACTGACAGGCTTCTACATTCTGTTGTCCCGAGCCAACGAAATCATCAATCTGGCTGCGGATGAACAATCCCTGCTGCGCCATGTGTGTACGCTGGCCATCGGGCATACCTCCTTACGTCTGGCCTGGATCGGAAACCCTGACGAAAACCACTGGATTCAATATCTGGCTGCCGCGGGAGCCACCGACTTCCTGGAGCAGTTGCGGGTTTCCGTGGAGGACCAATGCCCCGAAGGTCAAGGCCCCGTGGGGCAATGCTGGCGCCAGCAAACCCCGGTTTTCAACGACCTGTGGCGTGCAGATACCACGCCCCCGCCCAACACCCCCAAGCGCGCGGACGATGAACCCGGCTGCATGGCCGCCCTGCCCATTCGCAGGGGCGGCGCCCTCTGGGCGGTATTGGCCGTCTACCAGAGCCAGGACCATGGTTTTGACCCGGACTTGCGCTCCATCTTAACCGATCTGGCCCTGGATATCGGTTTTGGGCTTGATCGCCTGGACATGGCCCAGGAGGAACGCAAGGCCTTCCGCCTGAATGAAGCCCTGCTGGACAGCTTAGCCGCCGGGATCAACGTCATGCGTTATCCGGAACGCATCATCGAGCGCGTCAACCAGCGCATGCTGGAAATTTACGGTGCTGACTCGGCGCAGGACATGCTGGGGCGCAGCCCGCGGGACTTCTACAGCGATGAAGAGACGTTCTATCGGGTCACGGAACTGGCCATGTCGGTCATTGGAAGCGGCTCTGGCTTCATGCGCGATGTGCCCTACCGGCGCCTGGATGATGCCAGCGTCATTTATGTGGACTTGTCGGGACGCCGCCTGGATCAGGGCGATGGCGTGCTACGCATCGTCTGGACACATGTGGACGTGACCGAACGGCATGAACGGGAGCACCTGATCCGGACCTTGATCCGTCAACGTACCACCTTGCTGGATAACACGGCAGTGGGTATCGATCTGGTGCAATACCCCGAGCGCATCTTTGTGGAAGTCAATCAGGGCTTTCTAAACATCATGGGGTACGCCAGCGCGGATGAAATCATCGGACATAGCACTGCCGAAATCTATCCCAACTCCTCCGAGGATCAGCGCATGGCGCAGTTGGCGCAGCAGATCCTGCAGCAGGGGCAAGGCGCGCTGCGCGATCTGGCCATCCGGCGCCGCGATGGGCAATTGATCTACCTCGACCTTTCCGGGCGTCAGGTGGAGAGCGAGGACGAGGCCCATCCCATCATCGTCTGGACCTCGGTGGACGTGACCGAGCGGCATCATCTGGCCCAGGAACTGGAATATCAGGCGCTGTACGACAGTT
>JAJZHV010000083.1 GCA_021804345.1 Pseudomonadota bacterium
AACTGGAACAGGACAGTCTGGAGTTGAAAGTGGCGCTGGCACGCTACGATGCGGCTCAAGCGTTCTTCACCGAACAGAGCGCGCAGCTTTACCCCGAGGTGGATTTGGGCGGCAATGTATTCACCAACCGTGAGTCGGTTAACCGTCCCTTGCGCGGGAGCAATCTTCCCAATATGTATGGGAATACGGCACTGAGTATGGGGGCCTTTTACGAGCTGGATCTTTGGGGCCAGATTCGTAGTGCCGTAGCCTCCGCTCAGGCTCAGGCCGAAGCCAGTCGGGCCGATGTGGAATCGGCTCGTTTGAGTCTGCAAGCGCAATTGGCCACGGAATATGTCCAGTTGCGAGGACTGGATGCACAAATCCAGATTCTGGCTGATTCCATCGATGCCTACCGTAGCGAGCTACAAATGATGCAACGGCGCCATGATGAGGGAATCGTCTCTGGGTTGGATGTGGCCCGTTCCCAGGTTTTGCTGGAAACCACCGAATCCACCCGCTACAAGATCATGGCGGAACGTGCCTTGCGGGAACACGCCATTGCTGCCCTGTTGGGTCAGGCGCCCGCCAGTTTTTCCATTGTGCCCACCAAATGGGAAGCCCATTACCCGCCCTTGCCCAAGACCATTCCCTCTGAGGTCTTGCAGCGACGCCCCGATATAGCGGCTGCAGAACGGCGCGTGGTGGCAGCCAATGCCCAGATTGGTGTTGCTCGCGCGGCTTTCTACCCCCAGATTTCTCTGGGGGCTCTGGGCGGTTTTCAGAACACGGGCAATGGCGCCTTGCTGACGGCCCCTAACAGTTTCTGGTCCTTGGGGCCCCTTGCTTTTCTGAACATCTTCGATGCCGGGTTACGTGAGGCCGCGGTCAAGCAGGCCACGGCGCAAACCCAGGAAGCCGTGGCGCAGTATCGGATTATCGTGTTGGGCGCTTTCCGCGAAGTGGAAGATAATTTGGCGCAGTTGCGCAACCTGGATCAGGAAGATCAACACCAGTCTCTGGCCGTCACTGCAGCGCGACATACCTACGACCTGGCTACCAACCGCTATCGCGAGGGTGCAGTAAGCTATCTGGAGGTCATCGACGCAGAAAACGCCAAATTGCGCAGTGAACGGGCCGAACTAGACATCCAGACCGCACGCCTGCTCTCCACCGTGGGTCTGGTGCGCGCCATCGGTGGAAATCTGCCCGAGCAGCATTAAATAGATCAGGCTGGGGCACCTTTTCCCTCATTCACGAGGACTAGGCCCCAGGCTTCCCGCCGAGCGTAAGTGTTGTATAAACACAACACTTCTTTCCATGATTGTAAAAAAACATCAGGTGTAACAAAAGTTTCATCAAACCTCTCTAGCATCACTCCTCAGTAAGAAAACACACCAGATTGAGATCAAATCAGCCAAAAGCGCAACGGGTTGGTGGCGACTGTTGTATAAAAACAACGTTAGCGCCTGTAAATTTGACAAAAATCAAGCGACGTACTTGTTTTTTGAAAAAATATGTTACGATTTCAGGAGCCTGATCCTGAACACTTCGCCAAGCGCTGTTTTGAGGTTAGAAGGGTTCTGTTAGGTAAGCTGGATGACAATTTTTATCTTGTTGTTACGCCAGTGACGACATAACTATATGGAGCAATACCAAATGAAAAAATCACTCGTAGCTTTAGCCGCCTTGACGGCGGTGTCGGGCCTAGCCCAGGCAGATGTCACCCTGTACGGTATTCTGGACGTGGGTGTGGCCTCCGAAACCCATTCCGGCGACTTTAGCCCCACCTTTGTGACGGGCGTGGTTCCCACAGGGTCCCCAGCGCAGCATCTGGGTACCAGCGTGGGCATGATGAACGGGGGTGAAAAGCAAACCCGTTGGGGCGTGAAAGGATCGGAAGATCTGGGCAATGGCAACAAGGCCTTCTTCCAGTTGGAATCCGCCTTCAGCGTGGGTACCGGCGCTCTGGGCACATCGGCCCTGGCTGGTTCCTGTCAGCCCAAAACTGCCGGCTCCAATCTGTGTGGCCCTACCAGCACCAACATGATTGCTGACACCAGCTTGAACAATCAGCTGTTTGGCCGCAATGCCTTTGTGGGCTTGAGCAATACCGAATATGGCGCAGTGACCTTTGGCCGTCAAAACAGCTTGGACCTGGATATCATCACCTCTACGGCGGGCGGCTATGATCCGGTCAACGCTCAGATGTTCTCTCCCATCAACTTCTCCGGCTTTTACGGTGGTGGTGGAGCCACGGATAGTGCCCGTGTAGATAACGCAATCAAATATTCCAACAAGTTCTATGGTGTGGATTTGAACGCCATGTACGGTTTGGGCGGTATGGCCGGAAACAATTCGGCGCGCAGCACCGGCCAGATGGGCTTGGGTCTGGAACGCGATCGTTTCGGTGTGGAAGTGGTTGGCCAAATTGCGCGCGACACCACCCAGATCGGTGCGGCACCTGAAGCCAACACGGTCAATGCTACCTTCATGGACTTGCATTCCTTTACCGGCGTTCTGCGTTATTCCGTGACCGATTCCCTGACCGCCAAGGTTGGTGGACAGTATATCCGTTGGAGCACACCCAGCAACTACAGCACGCTCTCCGGTATGACACAGATCTACACCTATACCTTGAACCCGGTGGGCAATGGTTCATCCCTGTTTAGCGGTGCCAAGGAATACAACGTGTACTGGTTCGGCGGCAACTATCAGGCCACTCCTAAACTGAAATTCTCGGTGGCTCAATATGATGTGATCATCAAGCAAGGCACCTATGGTTCCAGCGCAAGCTCCCTGACACCAGCAGGAAGTGCTCTGACGGCTTCTGGTAGTGATCGTTATACGTCCTTTCTGGTGGATTATGACCTGAGCAAGCGCACCAACCTCTACGCCGGTTACATGCACGACGAAAAGGGCGGCTCTGCCAATGTGGGCTCCTATGGCCCCAACCAGACCTACGATACCGTGGGCGCCGGTGTGGTCCATCGTTTCTAAGGGGTTTCCCCTGGTGGTGTAACCACCGCCTCTCTGGTCCTTGTGGAGAGGCCGCAGCATCCGAACACCGCCCTTCCGGGCGGTGTTCTCATTGGTGCGCTGCGTTTGGGCCAGCCCCTGTGCTAACATCATCAAGCGATATGAATTCTGAAGCAGGAAAGCCTATCTACAACACATCTGTGCGGAGAGGAAAATACAGTGAGCATTCTGGATCAAGCCCTTGTGGAATTCGATCGTGCCTTGCGGACTCTGGCTGCCCCGCCTCGCGAGCATCGCCCTAATCCTGGTCGGGAGCACCCTGAAGCCTCCTTGTCCCCTTCCCAGCGAGAGCACATCGCGCGCCTGATGCGCGTCAACCATACCGGCGAAGTTTGCGCTCAGGCCTTGTATCAGGGTCAATCCCTGACGGCACGCATGGCTGCTAACCGGTTGGCCTTGCGCACTGCGGCCCAGGAAGAGGAAGATCATCTGGCCTGGTGCCAGACACGGATTCAGGAATTAGGAGGAAGAACCAGCCTTCTCAACCCCCTGTGGTATACCGCTTCTCTGGCTTTGGGGGTTTTGGCGGGGGTGGCTGGGGAGCACTGGAACCTAGCGTTTCTCGAAGAAACCGAACGTCAGGTGGAAGGACATCTGGCGGCCCATCTGGCCCAGATTCCCGAAGCGGATCAACGCACCCGGGCTGTGGTGGAACAGATGAAAACCGATGAAATGGGTCATGCCGAATTGGCTCGACGCTTGGGGGCGGCACAATTTCCGGCTCCGGTGAAAGCGGCCATGAAATGGTCCTCGCGCTTGATGACGCGCACGGTCTATTGGGTGTGAGCGGAGGTCATTTGCAGTGAGGTGTGATCGGGCCAACCGATCGAAAATATTCCTACTGGTAATGCCAGCCTGAGGCTTGTTATGCCTTAAAATGGCGCCGACCCCTTCGGAGCGCCTATGCCATGACTGATTCTGTATCTCCTGACCTCAAAAGTGCCGTTCTCATCGAGGCCTTACCCTATATTCAACGCTTTCATGGCAAAACCATCGTGATCAAGTATGGTGGTAACGCCATGACCGATGTCAGCTTGCAAGAGCGTTTTGCACGCGATGTGGTGCTCCTCAAATTGGTGGGCATGAACCCGGTGGTGGTACATGGTGGTGGGCCCCAAATTGGTGAATTGCTCAAACGCGTGGGCAAGCAGAGCGAGTTCATTCAAGGAATGCGGGTGACCGACGAGGAAACCCTGGATGTGGTGGAAATGGTGCTGGGGGGGTTGGTCAATCAGGATATCGTGACGTTGATTAATCGCGCTGGGGGAAATGCCGTGGGTCTGACGGGCAAGGATGGTAATTTCATTCATGCGCGCAAACTGATGTTGCGCGTACCGGATCTCTCGGACGAGGCCATCGACATCGGTCAGGTGGGAGAAGTGGTGAGTATCGATCCCGGAATCGTCAACCTGCTTTGTCAGCAGAATTTTATTCCGGTGATCGCTCCCTTGGGGGTCGGAGAAGAGGGCGAGGCCTACAATATCAACGCGGATTTGGTAGCTGGTAAATTGGCGATTACCTTGCAGGCCGAAAAGCTGCTGTTGCTCACCAATACCAGTGGCGTGCTCGATCAGCAGGGCGAAGTGGTGACGGGGCTGAATGCAGCGCGCATTCAAGCCCTGATCATGGATGGGACCATCAGCGGTGGCTTGTTGCCCAAGGTGGATTGTGCGTTAGATGCGGTGCAAAATGGGGTGAAGGCCGCCCATATCATCGATGGTCGTGTCCCCCATGCCCTGTTGCTAGAGGTGCTCACAGACGAGGGGGTAGGGACGCTGATTCGAGGCGCTGCAGCCAATCGGGTGCCGCTGGCCTGAGGAATCAAAAAAAACGGGTCACTCCCATGATGAGGGTGCGCCGCAATCCATACTGGGGGGCCCCCACGCCGATGCCGGTGCCATTGCGCAACTCGTAGCTGTGGTCCAGCAGGTTGAGCACTGACACCCGTCCTTCCAGTTCCCCAAAGTTTTGGGTGTGAAACAGATGGGTGGCGGCGCCATTGAACACGGCATAGTCCGACATGGTTTGGGTATTGGCAAACCCGGCGCGCAAACCGCTGCCAATGACCGTGTCCAGACTCCATTTGGCCCAATCCCCGCGATAGCCCAGACTGCCGGAGAGCGTGTAACGCTGGTCGTGATCCAGATAAACCCAATGATTGCTGATGTACGCTAATTCGGCGGGTGAAAAATTGAATTGACCCGACTCGATCCCCTTGCCCTGGGCCCGCCCCAGGGCAGCATTGAGAGCGGCATTCCAACGCTGATCATGCCAGTTTCCAGAAAACTCAAGCCCGTAAACGCGACCCTGCTGATAGTTGAACGAGGAAAATATCAGCGCATTGCCAAATTGTCCCTCGTCTAATAAGTGCTGGACCTTTCGGTAATAGCTATCCACATCTAGCGTCAGGTTGTCCGATACCCGGTGGGATATCCCTGTATCCAGATAATCGGAGCGTTCGGCACGCACGGTGCCACTGGTCTGCACCAGTGAGGCGTTGGTGGTGTTGGCAAAGGAGGCTACGGTCCGGGTGTCGATCAGCTCCGGGGACGGCGGCGTGAAATATTTGGCGTAGCCCGCGTGCCAGTGGGTGCCGGCATTGAGGTCGTAGACCAGTCCCAGACGTGGGCTGAGCTGGCTTTCGCTGGTGATGGTGTTGTTTTGATCAAACCGCGCGCCATAGTTCAGTGTTAATGCGGGTGTGATGGCCCAT
>JAJZHV010000084.1 GCA_021804345.1 Pseudomonadota bacterium
CGGATTCTCCGAGTGTCGGTGGGACAACCTCAAATTGCCGATGTGACGTTGCTTGATGAGCATACCTTGTACCTGGTGGGGCAAAGTGCGGGCATAACCAATCTGGTGCTGTGGCTGGCCTCGGGGGACATCAAAACCTGGAATTTGAATGTGGAGCGTGACCTAGACCCGCTCAGACGACGCCTGAAACGACTTTTTCCCAAGGAAACACAGTTGGAGATTTCGTCCAGTGGTGAAGCCATCGTGCTCTCGGGCCAAGTGCAGGAGCCCATTCATGCCGAGCAGGCCGTAGCCCTGGCCCAGGCGTATCTCACCCGTATCCCTCTGGCAGGCACCATGGCCTCCGGGGTGGCGGGTGGGCAAGCGCACCTTGCCACTGCGGGAGTTGCCCTGTCTGCGCCCTCTACAGGGGCCTTGGTGGGGGGCAATAGTGCCCTCTCGCCGTTCACGGGCTCCGGAGTCCCTGGCGCTGGATCGCCGCCTAGCCCGGGTACTGTCGCCGCAATGGCTCCCGGAGCGGTCACCACTTCCCCCGCCTTGGGCATGCCGCATGTCATCAACCTGCTCACCTTGGCAAAACCGATACAGGTGCGGGTGGAGGTGAAAGTGGCCGAGGTGTCCAGATTGTTGCTGGAACAACTGGGCAGCGCCATCCAGTATCAAAAAAATGGGGGGCAATGGTCCTTTGGCGTGCTCTCCAACCTGCTCTCTCAAGGACCGGCTTCGGTGGCCTTTAACCGGGCGCTCTCGGTGACTCTGGACGGGCAACGCAGCGACGGCTTGATCAAGGTGCTGGCCGAACCCACCTTGATGGCCTTAAGTGGCCAGGAGGCCCGTTTTCTGGCAGGTGGAAAAGTATTCATTCCCACCAGCATGCCCAATGGGATGGGAGGCACTCTGGTGACCTTGACCGAACAGGAATACGGCGTGTCCCTGCGGTTTTTACCCAAAGTGATGGATGAGGGGCGGATCTGGATGTCGGTGTCACCCGAAGTATCAGAAGTCAATGCCCAGGGCATCAACATCAGTAGTGGCCCCGGCCTTTCCCCGACCATTTTGCCCACCTTTACCACGCGCAGTGCCAGTACCACGGTGGAACTGCATGATGGAGAGCATTTTTTGATGGGCGGCTTGATGCGCAACAACGTGAACTCCAATATCAGTGCCATGCCCTTTCTGGGGGAAATCCCTTTGCTGGGCGCCTTGTTCAGAAGCCCGGATTTTCAATCAGACCGGACCGAACTGGTCTTTGTGGTCACCCCTCATCTGGTTTCGCCCAGTTCCACGGCAGTACCATTGCCCACAGATGGTTATCAGGCTCCAACCTTTGGCGAGCAACTGCTCAAGGGCACCTTGGAGCATACACCGTGAGGGGGCATGGGGGGCGGGCAGGCCTTAGGGGTTCCGTCAGGGCCGCCATGAGGGGTTGCGAGCAAGGCAGCGTGACCGTGGTGGTGGCGGGATTGCTGGTCGTGTTGTTGGGGTTTCTGGCCATGGTGCTGGATCTTTCACGCTTGTATCAGGCCCGGGAATCCTGGCAGGGGGCGATTGATGCAGCGGCCCTGGCGGGTGCTAGGCAATTGGATGGGACAGTGAACGGCACGGTGAACGCGGTGCTGACTGCGCAACTGACGCTGGCTGGATTGAAACAAGGGGGAGCGCTCTCGGCCGGGAGCAACCTGAACACGGTGACTTATCGGATTGGCCCCTGCAGTAGTCCGGACAGCGCTACCAGTGCTTTGCCGGGCGGGGTGGTCACTGCCTGGCATTGGAGCCAGTCCACGCCAGACTGTACGTATCAGGGGGCCAGCGCCAGTGCGCTCGGCACTGGGGTGAGCAATCCCACGGGGCTTCAGTTTCTGGAAGTGGACAGTGGTCTTCAGGCCGCGCTGACCCCCTGGTTTGCCCAGTTTCTGCCAGGATTCATGGCCCAGAGTGCCACCTTGTCTCCCTATGGGTATGCGGTGGCCGGATATGCCGCACCCTTACCCCCCTTACTGTTTCGATAATTCCTCTGAGGCGCAATGTGAGTACAAGGGTAGACGATCGGGGGGGTCGCAGGAGTGGGGACGGTCGGGCGGGTCGTGGCTGTCTTCAGAGGCAGTATGGAGTCGCTACCTTGGAGTTGGCACTGCTACTACCCATCCTATTGATGCTGTGCACGCTGGCAGGGGAGATAGGGCATGTGTTCTGGGTGCAGGGCAGCCTGCAAGTCATTGCACGGGAAGGAGCGCAGGGCTTGAGTCGGGCGCAGTCAGGCCTGTTTGGCGCTCAGATGAGTGCCGTGCAACAGCAGATGCGCCAGGATCTGGACAATGCGGGTCTCGGTGGCAGTTCCTCGGTACAAATCCAGCTGAACTGTCTGGACGGCACGTTTTCCCTGCTCGGTTCCGGAGGTTGGTGTACGCCCGGCGGTACCGCTCCTGCTGATTCGGCTCTGACCTACGTTCAGGCACAAGTGACCTTGTCTGTGCCGGCTCCAGGGTCCTGGATGCCCTTTTATGCCCTGGTGGCGAATGCCACTCCACTGGCACTGACGGGAGAGGAGATTGTTCCCTATGGACCTTGAAATTCGCTGGTTGTCTGGTCACGCCCATCGGCTCCCCCCATCCCGGGCACCGGGCGCTGGGATGGGGGGCGATGAATCCGGACGGCTCCCCCTTGCGCGTAGTGGCTGCAGGGGCACCCTTAGCCATCAGTCAGGGGCCAGTTCGGTGGAGTTTGCCTTGGTCAGCCTAGTACTATGTGCGGGTTTGTTTGGCTGCATGGAGTTGTGCCGAATATTCTGGGTGTGGAATTCGGCCGCAGAAGTGACTGCCCGTGCAGCCCGTCTGGCAGCGGTGCTGCCCTTTGGCTCCAGCGCCCAAATCGCCAGAAATGCCGTGTTGCAAGCCGGTTCCACGCAAGCCTCCGTGGCCTTCCCCGGCATTCCCGAACTCACCAATCAAAGTGTGCAGATTGAATATATGACGGGCTCCTGGGGGAGCCTGACGCCCACCGCCAGCTATCCCGTGGATGGCGTGCAAAATCTTGCAAACTGCCTGCAAGGCCTGACCCCTTGTATCAGCGCGGTCCAGGTGCGTCTGTGCCAAAACGGAACATTGCCCTGTCAACCATTGAATTATCAGTCCCTGTGGGTTTTTTTGTGGGGTTTAACGCTATCAATCCCTACCTTTTCTGTGACCGTTCCGCTGCAAAGTGCGGGCGCCACGCAAGCGTGAGAGTGTGATGAACCATCGTCCTGATCTGATTGTTCCACGGTACCATCCTGATTCGTCGGCAGACCCTGCAAGCGCTCAAACCAGCACTCCAAACTGGTCTGAGTCCGCTCGTCCGCCTGCCCTAACGCTTGGTCTGTTCAGCTGCAAAGGGGGCGTAGGGACGACCTTCCTTACTGCCCAGTTAGGATATGTGTTGGCACAAGCGAGGCAGCGAGAGGTTTTGCTGATCGATTGTGTGTATCCCTATGGGGATTTGGGAGTGATGCTGGGTGAATCCACCTCAACCGGGTCCTTGAGCGATTTATTGCGTAATCCCGGACGCATCGATGGGCATTTGCTGGACTCCGTTCTGGGGCATCCTTACCCCCAACTGAGTGTGCTGACGGGATGTGGCTTGCATGGACTGCCTCGAGAGGATGTGCAACGCGGGTTCTGTCGTGTGCTTGAATTGGCCCGCACCCGCTTTCCGGTCATCGTGCTCGATTGTGGACGCCAGCCCGAGCCTGCTTCCCTTTCCTTGCTGCAGCAGGCGGATTACCTGATCCCTGTGCTGCAACCCACGCTTCCTATGCTGCGTGACGCGCGCCAGCTGCTGGTGTCGCTGCGTTCTCAGGGGGTTTCCCGGGAGCGGATCGTGCCCGTACTCAATTGCCCCCGGTGGGGTTCGGCGGCACTGGTTCAGGCCCTGGAACAGGCGCTGGGTTGCACCCTGATGCATCGCATACCCGAATGTGGTGATCTGGTCCGGGGTTCGGTCATGACAGGCGTTCCGATCCCACACCTGTTTCCTCGCCATCGCGTGAGCCAAAGCATTTCCCGCTTGGGGCAAATCCTGATGGGTGAAGAACAGAACCCAACCCGGAAACCCACACGTTTTTGGTGGCGTTGGCGCAGATCAGGCAAAAGTTTAGCCGAATCGGCGTTGGCCAAAGTCATCCCCACGGCCGTCAGGTTGCAGGGGTAGAGGGTCAGTCCCAGGAGTTCGGTCAATAGATGGTGAGGTGCGGGCTGCGTCTGGGCGCAATGAGCTCCTCCCGGAGGCAATGGAGTGAAATCATGGATGTCTTGTCCAGCTTGCGCTTTAACATTCACCAGCATTTGCTGGAGCGATATGACTTGGGTCGCCTGCAACGACTCACGCCAGAACGCCAGTTGTCCGAGGTCCGGCATTGGGTAGAACATTTTTTGCTGGAGCAGCGCCAGCCGCTCAATACGGGTGAGCAACAGCAACTCATCGAGGATGTCCAGCACGAAATGTTGGGGCTGGGCCCCCTGGAACCCTTGTTGAAAGATACAGAGATATCCGACATTCTGGTGAACGGGCCGCACCAGATCTACGTGGAAAGACACGGTCGCTTGAACCTGGAAGGACGTCAGTTTGCGGATAACGCCCATTTGATTCGAACCATCGAACGCATCGTGTCGCGGGTGGGTCGTCGCATCGATGAATCCAGTCCCATGGTGGATGCCCGCCTGCCCGATGGCTCTCGGGTCAATGCGATCATTCCGCCCCTGGCGCTGGATGGCCCGGTGCTATCGATCCGACGGTTTGCCACCCGGCCTTTTACCTTGAGCCAATGGGTGATGCAGGAAGGGCTGAATGAAGCCATGGCCTGTTTGCTTCAGGAGTACGTGCGGGCCCGATTGAACATCCTGGTTTCGGGCGGGACCGGTACCGGGAAGACGACCCTGCTCAATGTCCTGTCCGGCTTCGTGGACGGCAGCGAGCGCTTAGTGACGATCGAGGATACCGCCGAGTTACGCTTGTCCCAACCCCATGTGATTCGTCTGGAAACACGACCTGCCAATGTGGAAGGACAGGGCGAGATTTCTACCCGTCAATTGGTGCGAAATGCCTTGCGCATGCGTCCGGATCGCCTGATTGTAGGAGAAGTGCGTGGGGCTGAAGCCCTGGATATGCTACAGGCCATGAATACGGGGCACGAGGGGGCGATGTCCACACTGCATGCAAACTCCCCCGAAGACGCCCTGGTGCGATTGGAGCAGATGGCGGGGCAGGGCAACCGCCAGCTCACCGAGCGCAATATTCGTGCGCAAATCGCCAGTGCCATACAGATCATCATCCAAACGGGTCGTCTTCCCGACGGGCAGCGAAAAATCATGGCCATCACCGAATTGCAGGGCAATGCTCGCGGCCGCCTCAAGACCCTGGTTCGGTGGCGCTACCGCGTTACCGGTGGGACACAAGCAGCCCGCTATGCAGGTTGTTTCGAGCCGGTGGAGGAGCAATCGCTGTTTCAGGAAAAAATCCAGCTGCATACGCCGGCTGTGCTGGAGAACACCCCATGAGTGCCGCCCTGATCCTCTTTTCCCTGTCCCTGTTTTGCTTGCTTCTGGTGCTTTTGACAGGAATCAGGCATTGGCGTGATACCTGCTCGGAATCAACGCAGGTGTTGCGCCAACAGATCAATGCCCAGGATCAGGAAACTGCGCCCTTGG
>JAJZHV010000085.1 GCA_021804345.1 Pseudomonadota bacterium
CGTGACATTGCTCACGTTATCCTTCATGGATACGTAGTTGACGACGCCCTGGAGTTTGGGGGTGAAGTTGTAGCCTACGCCCACTTCGTAACCGGTGGAATCCACGCAGGTGGGTCCGCCAAGAGTAAGGATAGAGGAATACACAGTACCAGCCGGTGCCGTGCAACCGGATACACCGGAACTCTTGAAAGTGTTGACCTGGGCAGCAATGAGCCAGTCGTTCCAGTTGTATTTGGCACCGACCAGGCCCTTGGTCAGACTTGCAGCCGAGGGATTCGTCCCTAATGAAGCGCCACCCGTCAGAGGATTGACCCCAACACCACTAGCATTGGTGGCGTTAGTCTGGTGCATGACCTCATAACCGGCGTTCAGGTTCAAGCCATTGGCCGCATAGTTGATCAGGGCATTGAACCCGGAGTTGGGACCCATGGTACCGGCTGCGCCACCAAATACATAGCCCAACTGGATCGTGGTGTCATAAAACTTGGTGCTCTTCCAGGTGATCATGTCGTTGGTGAACACGCCCACCATGGAATTGTTGCCGACACCCGAACCGTAGGCCAGTTGACCATTCAGGGCCAGAGAGGCCGAGTGGGCCACACGGGCACCGTTGAGGAAGGACTGAACGAACAGGGGATCCAGTTGTTGCCCCGCATTCACTTCACCAAATGCGCCCGACAGGCCCACGATGGCCCAGCGATCGAACATGGGGCTACCATTGTTCATACCCTTCGGGAAATAAATGGATTGGCCCATCTGACCATTGGTGAGGGACAGATCGCCTTCCAGCTTGAAGTTGGCCTTCATGCCATTGCCCAGATCTTCGCTGCCCTTGATCCCCAGCAGGCTGGGCATCCAGATGCCATCGGCCATGGAGGTGACATTGCCACCGGTGGTGCCCGCCGATGCGCCATTGCCTGCAGCGTTGGAGACAGATACCGCTGACATATCCGCAATTCCGTACAAGGTGACATCCGCTTGTGCCAGACCGGAAACAGCCAGCAAGGCGGTTGCCGCCAGCAGCGTGACACGACCAGCAAACACCCCGCGAAGGGCCTGGGATGCATTCCCCTCAGACTTCGAAGACGCAGAAACCATCATTTTATTGTTACCCATAAGTCAATCCTCCCGGACATTCTCTCGTTGTGAGTCAAGTTAAATTCGTAGTGTGACAGCCCACAGGCCGCGCCTAGTCGAGGAGCATAATTCATGCCATTCTCACGAAAAATTCATGCGACTTTAATAATTCTTTAATAATCATGTGGTTTTTGTACCTTTCAGAATTTTGCCAAAGCCATTGAGTCCGTCGCCAATCACCAGGAATACAACAGGTGTTGCAGTTTGGGACAACCCCTAGGACACCCCTAGCCCCCACGACCCCCCGCTCCTTCTGTCCCGCACTGGATGAAAGCACCCCGCCACAACCATTGTGCCTCTGGTAATCATGATTTTCCGCAAGACAAGCACGAAATAGTTTCTGTACTGTGTGCAAAAATTTATGACAAGGAACATTCAGCATGTCTGCACAAAAAAATAGTCTTCCAACACCACTTCGCCCGCTCACGCTTGCGCTGCTGCTGTCAGTGGGAACCGGGACCTGGGCGCAGAATTTGGCTGCTCCCTCGGGCGCAGGGGCTTCCCCCCCCTCTGCGCCAGAGGATTCGGCCAGCGCACAAAGCCCGACGTCACCGCCATCCAACCCGGAAAATGGGCCTAATGGTCTGCGCCCCATCGTGGTGACCGGCACGCGGGTTCCCCACGATCCCATGGACGTGGCCGCTTCGGTGAGCGTCATCGAACGCAATCAGATCGTGGATGGACAACCGCGCGTGGATCTGACCGAAGATTTGAATGGCATTGCGGGGCTGCAGGGATTAAACCGCCATAACTATGCCCAGGATCTGCAGATTTCTTCGCGCGGCTTTGGGGCTCGCTCGCCCTTTGGCACCCGCAGCATCAAGCTCTATACGGACGGCATACCAGCCACCATGGCAGATGGCCAGGGACAAACCTCCACCTTCAATCTGGATCAGGCCTCCCGCATCGAAGTCTTGCAGGGCCCCATGTCGGCGATTTACGGCAACTCGGCTGGGGGGGTGATTCAACTCTTCACCCGCGACGGTTCCGGCCCCCCCACCGCAGACGCCTCGGTGGAGGCCGGCAGTTTCAATACCTGGAAAACCGATTATGACGTGCTGGGATCGCAAAGCGGCGTGGGCTACTTGGTGGACAGTTCGCATTTTCATACGGATGGCTATCGCCCCGACAGCAAAGCCAACCGGGATCAGCAGATGGCCAAGTTTTCCCTCAACCCCACTGACAACGGAAAACTGACCTTTGTGTTCAACGCAGATCAGCAACACGACACGCAAGACCCCATGGGGTTGAGCCAATCCGCATTTTCTTCCGACCCCTATGGGCCCGTAGCCGCCAAACAGGGGCCCAATACCTTCTACCCTGATCTGGCTGCGGCCTACGGCACGCGCAAGGATATCATCCATAGTCAGGGCGGAATGACCTACGACCAGGCCTTTGGCGCAGATCACCTGCAAATGACGCTGTACACCGGAAACCGGCATGTCACCCAGTTTCAGTCTGCCACCGCTTCACTAGCCAGCAATGCAGGGGTCATCGATTACGCCCGCAATTTCTATGGCGAAAACGTCCGCTGGATTGCGGTACGGGAACTGGGGGAAAAAAGCACCCTGACCGTCACCACCGGTCTGGACAATGACGAGTTTCAGGATAACCGCAAGGGCTTCACCAATTTCACCACCAGCGTCACTTCTGGTGCACTCACCTGCGGCATCAACGCCACCTGCGGCATGTTTGGCAATCAAAAACGTCAGGAAACCGATACCGCCCAAAGCACAGACCCGTATGTGCAAGCGGAATGGGCCATCGACAACTGGCTCTTGACCGGGGGCCTGCGCTATTCCCGCGTCAGCTTCAATGTCAATAACAGCATGAGTAACGGACTGACCAGTGCCGCGGCCACCGGAGCCGCCAGCGGCAATCTGGTCTTTACCCACACCACCCCCATGCTCTCGGCCCTGTACAAGATCAACGCCCGCACCAATTATTACATCAGCGCCTCGCAGGGTTTTGAAACCCCCACCATGGATGAGATGTTTTATTCCCGTAGCGGCCCGGCCTCGGTGGCCGATCGCTTCAACTTCAACCTCAAGGCCTCTACCATCCAGTATTACGAAACCGGCTTGAAGTCCATGGTCAACGACAATACCAATGCCACCTTTGCGCTCTATCACATTCTGGCTAGCAACGAGGCCGTAGTGGATGTGAACGTGAATGGCGCCGCCGCCTACAAAAACGCCGACACCCAGCGGGATGGGGTGGAATGGAATCTGGACAGTCAATTTACCCCCACCCTCAAGGGCATGATGTCGATCACCCTGATGCATGCCTTCTATCCTAATGCCAGCACCAACACCATCGGGGTGGGCATTAGCAGTTTTAACCATATCATCCCCGCAGGGAGTCAGATTCCAGGCGTGGCCGAAAAAACCGCCTATGCGGAATTGGCCTGGCAACCGCTTTCGGGTGCTGAAACCGCGGCCGAATTCACAGCTCGGGACCATATGTACGTGGAAGATACCAACACCCAGATGGCCGCCCCAGGCTACGCCACCTTCAACTGGCGCTTCATGTTGCACCAGGAGAATGATGGCTGGAAATTCAAGGAATTTGCGCGCATCGACAACCTGTTCAATCGGGTTTATGCCGGCAGTGTCATCATTGGTGATGCCTTCGGTCGCAATTATGAAACCGCCCCCGGGCGCAACACCATGTTGGGCGCCAGCGCCAGTTATGCCTTTTGATCGCTCAAGCACCTGACACAGGTGATATCGCGGCTGTTCCAAATTGAAACAGCGCGCAGGGCATCTTTTTATCAGTCCGGCAAAGCAGTGGATTTTAAACCGATTGCATTGCTGGCACGATTTCTGCATACAGAGGTGGGCACAGTCCATTGGCTGTCACACCCACATTTATGATCGGAGGAATTCTGCATGAGCAGCATAACCATTAACGGCGTCACCGTTCAAAACCCCTTCAAGGCCCGCTATGACAACTTCATCGGCGGCAAGTGGGTTGCTCCGGTAGAAGGCCGCTATTTCACCAATACCACCCCCATCACCGACAAGCCCCTGTGCGACATCGCCCGTTCCACCGAAAAGGACGTCAACTTGGCACTGGATGCCGCCCATGCCGCCAAAGACGCCTGGGGTCGTACGTCCCCCACGGAGCGTGCCAACATTCTGCTCAAGATTGCTGATCGGGTTGAAGCCAACCTCAGCACCATTGCCCTGGCGGAAACCCTAGACAATGGCAAGCCGATTCGCGAAACCATGGCTGCCGACATTCCCCTGGCCGTGGATCATTTCCGCTACTTTGCCGGCTGTCTGCGCGCCGAAGAAGGCACCATCAGCGAAATCGATCATGAAACCTACGCCTATCACTACAAAGAGCCTCTGGGCGTGGTGGGTCAGATCATCCCCTGGAACTTCCCCATCCTGATGGCGGTGTGGAAGCTGGCCCCTGCCTTGGCTGCAGGCAACTGCGTTGTGCTCAAACCGGCCGAGCAAACCCCCGCTTCCATCATGGTGATGATGGATTTTATTGGGGATCTGTTGCCCCCTGGCGTGCTCAATGTGGTCAATGGTTTTGGTCTGGAAGCTGGCAAACCCCTGGCCTCCAGCCCACGGATTGCCAAAATCGCCTTCACGGGTGAAACCACCACGGGTCGTCTGATCATGCAATACGCTTCGCAAAACCTGATTCCGGTCACGCTGGAGTTGGGCGGAAAAAGCCCCAATGTCTTCTTCGAAGATGTTATGGCAGCCGACGATGCCTTCCTGGACAAAGCCATCGAAGGGTTGGTGCTGTTTGCCTTCAACCAGGGCGAAGTCTGTACCTGTCCTTCCCGGGCGCTGATTCAAGAGTCCATTTACGATGCCTTCATGGAACGCTGCCTGAAGCGCGTGGGCGCCATCAAACTGGGCAACCCGCTGGAATCCAGCACCATGGTGGGCGCTCAGGCTTCCAGCGAGCAAATGGAAAAAATCCTGTCCTACATCGACCTGGGCAAGCAAGAGGGTGCTCAATGCCTGATCGGCGGCGAACGCAACCTGCAGTCGGGCGATTTGGCCGGCGGCTTCTATGTCAAGCCCACGGTCTTCAAGGGGCACAACAAGATGCGGATTTTCCAGGAAGAAATTTTCGGCCCCGTTCTGTCGGTAACCACCTTCAAGGATGAAGCCGAAGCTTTGGCTATCGCCAACGACACCCTGTATGGTTTGGGTGCTGGGGTCTGGTCCCGGGATGGCAGCCGGGCCTTCCGCATGGGTCGTGGAATCAAAGCTGGTCGGGTATGGACCAACTGCTACCACGCTTACCCGGCCCACGCGGCCTTTGGCGGCTACAAACAGTCTGGCATCGGACGTGAAACCCACAAAATGATGCTGGATCACTATCAGCAAACCAAGAACCTGCTGGTATCGTATTCACCCAATGCCTTGGGATTCTTCTAAGGCCCTGCGCTTGTGAATCGCTGTATGTCGTAGTGTGTGTGTTGTATGCAGTAAGAAAGCCTCTCGTGCCTTCAGACTGCACCATCTGCAAAACAAAAAGGGAGGGGAACCTCCCTTTTTGTTTTTGGTC
>JAJZHV010000086.1 GCA_021804345.1 Pseudomonadota bacterium
TCATTGGTGAAGTGAAGGCAGACGGGCAATTCAATGTGGTCTGGAAGACGAAGGGCCCCATTCGTGCCGAGCCCTGGAGTCCTTACATTGCCGGTAATGATAAAAAGAAAGATGAGCCAGAATCAAGGTAACACGGGTCTTCATCTCGTTGCCCATCAAGTGCTGCACAAATGTTCCCGAATCCTGGGAAGGCATGGATGAACGATGAGAGAAGTACGAACAGCGGGTCAATCACCAAGGTCTGGAAACCCACTCGACAGATCAGTCGGGTGGGTTTGACTGAAAAATGACAAACATGAGAACTTTGATCTCCTGCATTCTACTTTTGATGTGCTTCTGCGCACGCGCCAACCTGGATCAGGCCTTGATCCTGAAGCTCGCCGCACAGGATTCCGATGAACAGATCGAGGCGATTCACCTCTTGGGCAGTTCCGGTTTGGGCGAGGCGCTGCAAGTGCTGAAGGCCTTGTCTGAGGGGGGGCTGTCTGTTGTGCCGGAGCAGGTGTTCTTTTTCAGGGGTACACAGGCCATTGATGCCGCAACCGGACAGGTTCTGCCACAGGCGCCAGAGAATGCAGACACTGTGATCATCAATAACCGGGTGCGTGCTGAACTGGAAGAAACCCTGGCTGGATTAAAGTTGCTTGATGCGGATCCGGAAATTCGCCGGAGGGCTGCCTTAAGTTTGCTCAATAGCCCAGCGGCCCAGCAGTTGCCACTGATTCAGAAGGCACTGGCCAGAGAGACCGATTCCGGGATCCGTCACCTCCTAGAACAAACAGCGGCAA
This sequence comes from Pseudomonadota bacterium, assembly GCA_021804345.1. Classification (GTDB taxonomy): domain Bacteria; phylum Pseudomonadota; class Gammaproteobacteria; order Burkholderiales; family Ferrovaceae; genus JAJZHV01. Next base: position 789 of record JAJZHV010000086.1, read on the forward strand.
TTTTGAATATACAGAGCCCGGATGTCACGGTAAGGCTGAAGGCAGTGCAACTACTGGGGCAGAGTAATCGCGCCAATACACGCAACGTGCTGCAATCGATACTCGCAGCGCAAACAGAGCCCGACGAGAACGTACGCAAAGCCATTCAAACGGCTCTCAAATCAATCAATAATCGCCTGACGTTGACGGAATTTCTTGCCAGTATGTTCACTGGCATATCCTTGGGCAGCATTTTGATGCTGACCGCCCTGGGACTGGCCATCACCTATGGGGTGATGGGGGTGATCAATATGGCGCATGGAGAATTTTTAATGGTAGGGGCCTATGCGACCTATGCCATGCAGGGCTGGTTCCGTAGTCATGCGTCGCTTGATCAGGACGCTTATCTTCTGGCGGCCATTCCCGCCGCGTTTCTGGCCGCAGCTTTGGTGGGAATGGCACTGGAGAGAACGGTGGTTCGTTGGCTCTATGGTCGACCATTAGAAACCTTACTGGCCACATGGGGATTGTCTCTGGCTCTGATCCAATCGGCGCGGTTACTGTTCGGGGCCCAAAACGTCGAACTGGCCAACCCTTCCTGGATGTCTGGAACCCTTTTGCTGCCTTGGGGATTGGAACTTCCCTGGAACCGGATGGTGATCATCGGTTTTTCTGTGTTGGTCCTGATGCTGGTTTGGTTGATGATGAACCAGACTAGAATGGGTTTATACGTGCGCGCGGTCACCCAGAATCGGCCCATGGCTGGTTGTATGGGAATACATACGGGGCGGATTGATACTCTGGCCTTTGGATTGGGCGCGGGAATTGCCGGATTGGGCGGGGTAGCCTTGTCTCAAGTCACCAACGTGGGACCAGACATGGGACAAAGCTACATTGTGGATTCCTTCATGGTCGTCGTGTTGGGTGGCGTGGGTCAGTTGGCGGGTGCGGTTTGGGCCGCTCTGGGATTGGGGATTGCAACCAAATTTCTGGAAGGGTGGGTTGGCGCTGTCATTGCGAAGATCGTTGTTTTGGTTTTCATCATTGTGTTTATTCAGCGCCGGCCTCAGGGCCTGTTTGCCCTTAAGGGTCGCAGCGTGGATCTTGGAGGATGAGCATGTTCTCTCTAACGAGCGGTTTCTTCCGTGGCCAGATAGGCCTAGGAAAACTTGTCGCGGCAGGACTGGTGCTGCTGTTACTGGTGCTATTTCCCTTACTGCATCTGGCCACTGGGCCAGCAAGCCTCTGGCATGTCTCTGATTATCTCATCACACTGTTGGGCAAGATCATGTGCTATGCCATTGTGGCGGTTGCCATGGACCTGATTTGGGGTTATGCCGGTATTCTTTCTCTGGGTCATGGCTTGTATTTTGCTCTGGGGGGATACGCCTTCGGGATGTATCTGATGAGAGCGATCGGGCCTGAGGGAGTCTACCAGAGCGATCTTCCCGATTTTATGGTGTTTCTGGACTGGAAGCGTTTGCCCTGGTATTGGACGGGCACCGATCATTTGCTCTGGAGCGGGATCCTGGTGATCGGAGTGCCGGCCCTGCTGGCAGGAATTTTTGGGTATTTTGCCTTTCGCTCCAGAATCAAAGGCGTCTATTTTTCCATCATCACCCAGGCAATGACCTATGCCTTCATGTTGTTGTTTTTCAGAAATGAAACAGGCTTTGGGGGAAACAATGGGTTTACCGACTTCAAACGCATACTGGGGTATTCGATTACCTCCCCGGAAATGCGTATCGGACTGTATGTCCTCTCTGGACTAGTGCTGCTGTTGAGTTTGCTCCTGTGCCGCTTTCTTGTGGCGTCAAAATTTGGAAAGGTGCTGACTGCCATTCGTGACGCCGAGTCCAGGGCCATGTTTTTGGGCTATAACCCGCTATGGTACAAGTTGACGGCCTGGATTCTTTCGGCAGTTTTATGCGCGATTGCCGGGGCATTGTATGTTCCTCAGGTGGGAATCATCAATCCGGGCGAGATGTCTCCGGCTAATTCGATTGAAATAGCCATCTGGGTGGCTGTGGGGGGGCGGGGCACATTATGGGGGCCCGTATTAGGGGCCTTCATTGTCAATCTGGCAAAGAGTTACTGCACGGTGGCGTTTCCAGAGTACTGGTTATTTATCCTGGGCTTTCTCTTCGTGGCGGTTACGTTGTTTATCCCCGAGGGCATACCAGGTCTGGCGAAGCGCCTCACGCTTGTTTCATGGAGGAAACGCTGATGTGGTCGCACTTTTCGAAGAGTGCTCCGGGCACCACTTCGGGCGGAGAGGCGCCTTATGCCCATGTGCTTCAACCCCGACAAGTGGACGTCTCGCATGGTGTCATCTTGTACCTGGAGGAGGTTGCTGTCAGTTTTGATGGTTTCAAGGCATTGCGAGGATTATCCCTTTCCATCGATGACGGGGAATTACGCTGCATTATTGGGCCCAATGGCGCAGGAAAAACCACCATGATGGACTGCATTACAGGCAAGACGCGCCCGGATTCGGGGAGTATTTTTTTTGGGCAGGGGATGGATTTGACGCGAATGAATGAGCCCGAAATCGCTTCTGCGGGCATTGGCCGCAAATTTCAAAAGCCCACCGTTTTCGAACATCATACGGTATTCGATAATTTGGAACTGGCTCGCAAGCAGGATAAACGGGTCAGAAGAAGTCTGACCTCACACCAAGCCAGCGAGGCGCGTGACCAAGTGTGTGAGACCATGAAGCGAATCGGCTTGGCGGGCCATGCGGATCTGGCGGCAGGAACTCTGTCCCACGGGCAGAAACAATGGCTTGAGATCGGCATGTTGTTAATGCAAGGACCCCGGTTGCTGCTTCTGGATGAGCCCGTTGCCGGTATGACCGATGATGAAACTGAGCGCACAGCCGAGTTGTTCCTGTCTTTGGCTGGCGAACATTCCCTAATTGTGGTGGAGCATGATATGGCCTTCGTGGCCCGCATCGCGCGCACCGTGACCGTTCTGCATGAGGGGTGCGTACTGGCAGAGGGTAGTCTTGATGTGGTGCAGAATGATCAACGGGTCGTGGAAGTGTATCTGGGGAGATGACGATGCTCAAGATTACGGGTTTGAATCAACACTACGGGGGCAGTCACATTCTGCGTGGACTGGACTTTGAGGTTCCCATGGGGCAGGTGACCTGTCTGCTCGGCCGAAATGGGGTCGGTAAAACCACCCTGCTCAAGTCGATCATGGGGTTGGTGCCGGTTACCAGCGGCTCTATCAGCCTTTCGGGCGTTCATCTCAGTCCATCCTTACCCTTTCGTCGTGCCCGGGCTGGTTTAGGTTATGTGCCTCAGGGGCGTGAAATATTTCCGCGCTTAAGCGTGATGGAAAACCTGAGAATTGGCTTGGCTTCCCGTGAACGCGGTGCTTCCTTACCCGAACGCATTTTCGAGCTGTTTCCTGTGCTCAGGCAAATGCTGCACCGACGTGGAGGCGATTTATCTGGAGGGCAACAACAACAATTGGCCATCGGGCGTGCCTTGGCCATGAACCCCAAGGTACTGATTTTGGATGAGCCTACCGAAGGAATTCAGCCCTCCATCATTAAGGATATCGAGCGAGCAATTCGTGTTCTTGCCCGATCTGGAGACATGGCGATCCTGCTGGTGGAACAGTATTATGATTTTGCGCAGTCATTGGCGGATCATTATCTGTTGATGGAGCGGGGCGAGATCATCCGGCGCGGAAACGGCTCGGGAATGGAGCAGGATGGCATTCGGGGTTTGCTGGCCGTGTAAATGCACCCGGTCCACTGATGCGCGGTGTTCCTGCAGGGAAGTGGGATGGACTTGCGAGTGGAAGGATCTGGATTGATCTTCGGATCATTGCGTCAACATCCCCTCGGTTTCTATGAACCGAACGATCACCTCAAGACCCGTACCTGTTTTCAAATTACTGAAAACGAAGGGTCTGCTACCGCGCATGGTGCGCGCATCCCTGTCCATGACTTCTAACGAGGCGCCCACATAGGGGGCCAGGTCTATTTTGTTGATGACGAGCAGATCGGATTTGGTAATGCCAGGGCCACCCTTTCGGGGAATTTTTTCTCCTGCGGCCACATCGATGACGTAAATGGTGAGATCGGAAAGCTCCGGGCTAAAGGTGGCCGCCAAGTTATCTCCGCCGCTTTCAACAAACAGGATATCCAATCTGGAGAAGCGTTTTTTCAGGCGCTCGATTGCTTCCAGGTTAATGCTGGCGTCTTCCCGGATAGCGGTGTGCGGGCAGCCTCCTGTTTCAACCCCCAGGATTCTGTCGGGAGTCAGCGCCTGATGCCGAACCAGAAAGCGCGCATCTTCCTCGGTGTAGATGTCGTTGGTAATGACGGCAATTTCATACCGGTCACGTAAGGCCAGACATAAGGCGAGTGTCAAGGCGGTTTTACCAGAACCCACAGGTCCGCCGATCCCTACTCGTAAGGGTTGTGAAGATTTTTTGGTCATGATCGGAATAATCGCGTGTATTGGGTTTCGTGACAACAGGAGGCAATGGCCAATCCGGGCATATAGTTAGTAGCCTGGGAAAGCGGTGTATCCAGGGCCCGGGAGGCCAATGGAGCAAGCAAGGGGCCTAGTTTGACCAGCAAGGACTGACCCGTCGTTTGCCCTAAGGGAACCAACTTGACGGCGGCCATCACCTGGTTTTCAAGCCATGACCATAAATACCCCACAAGGGCCTGATCCGGATCGATATTCCAGTGAACGGCGGCATAACTCCAACTCAGGGCAAAGCTACAGGGCTCGCAGGATTGCAGTGGTTGTGCTGAAAAGCAGTCGAGATCCAGTAATAAACGTCGCAAGGAAAGACCCATCTGGAGGGTTTCGGCACGCAGTTCAGCGCTTTCCCGACTGGCGATCAACTCTTCATTCAGGTG
>JAJZHV010000087.1 GCA_021804345.1 Pseudomonadota bacterium
GCTGCACCACAGGCCGCTGATGGGCAAAATAGATGGAGGGCACCGCCAGGCGCTCGCGACCGATGTAACTCCACACATCCAGTTCGGTCCAGTTGCTGATGGGAAACACACGCAGGTTTTCGCCGGGGTGAACCCGGGCGTTATACAGACTCCAGAGCTCGGGGCGCTGGTTTTTTGGATCCCAGGTGCCAAATTCATCCCGGAAAGAAAAAATACGCTCCTTGGCACGCGCCTTTTCCTCGTCCCGTCGCGCCCCCCCAATACAGGCATCAAACTGATACTCATTGATGGTATCCACCAGCGTGACAGCCTGCAGGGCATTGCGACTGTCCAGAGCGCCTTTTACCCGGGCCCGCCCCTGACGGATGGATTCTTCTACCGTGCGCACAATCAGGCGTTCGCCCAACTGGGCCACACGCAAATCCCGAAAGGCGATCACTTCCTCGAAATTATGCCCGGTATCGATATGCACCAGCGGAAAGGGAAACGCCTGGGGACGAAAGGCTTTCTCGGCCAGACGCAACAGCACGATGGAATCCTTGCCACCAGAAAACAGGAGCGCCGGATTACGGCATTCAGCCGCCACCTCGCGCAGAATGTGGATCGCCTCCGATTCCAGACGATCCAGATGGTCTAGGGCTTCGAACCGGCCCGCACGATGCGGTGTCAGGGCCAAAACCTGAGGGTTGAGCGGATGATTCATACTTGACTCCAGAAAAGCCGAAAAAAATGCAACCTTCACCGATGCAAACCGCATTCCTTGGTGGTCGGATGCTCCCACCACCAACGCCCGGCGCGCTCTGGTTCGTCGGCGCCGATGGCGCGGGTGCACGGGCTACATCCAATGCTGGCAAAGCCCTGATCATGCAGGGCATTGACCGGTACCCGAAAGCGCTTGAGATAGTCCCACACCTGCGCTCGGCTCCAGTCCAACAGGGGGTTGTACTTCACCAGACCGAATTCCTCATCCCAGGCGTGTTCTGCCAGCGTCTCCCGGGTGGGGGATTGCTCGCGGCGTAAACCCGTCACCCAGGCTTGCGCACCTGCCAGGGCCCGGCGCAGGGAAACCACCTTGCGCGCGCCACAACAGGCACGCCGGGCTTCAATACTATGATAAAACCCATTGATGCCGTAGGTGCTAACAAAGGCTTCCACATCCTGGGCCTGCGGAAAATAGACCCTTGGTGCCCGTCCGTAGGTTTCTTGGATTTGAGCCAGTAGCCGTTGGGTGGCTTCCGGCAAACGCCCGGTATCGAGCGTAAACACGTCCAGCGCCAGATTGGAGCGATACACCAGGTCGGTCAATACCATATCCTCGGGGCCCAGACTGCTGGCCACCCGCGCCGGCCTGTGGCTTTGAGCCACATGCTGCAAAACCCGGGTGCACTGTTCAATGCGTTCTTCCAGTGTGCTCATGGGGTGTTCCCTGTGAAAACCGCCGGCGCGGGCATCTCTTCCCTCTGCGCCAGAATACGTCTTAGAAATAATGGGTTGGGGCAATCCACCGCAGCCTGATAGGACTCGCTGAAGGTGTGAAAACCCTGAAGCAGTTGCACGGGGGGTACACCAGAGCGTGGCACAAAGGCATTGAATCCGCACCGCGCCAAATAATGGACGGTATCTTCGAAGACATCGCCCTGAGCACGCAATTCCCCCTTGAAGCCATAGTGATCACGCAGCGTTCGGGCCAGTGAATGGCCACGTCCGTCGGTGAATAGGGGAAAATCCACGGCGATCAGATCCAGTCGTTCCAGTTCGGCGGCGAAAGACTCAGGTTCATCGCCCGGTTGCACGATCAAGCCCTTGCGACCCGGAAGGACCAGAAAAGCCTCCTTCTGCGCCTGCATGAGGGTTAGGGGTGCAAGGACACCACATCCGTCCCGCAAGGCTTGGGCCAGTTCTGCCTCACGGGACAAGTCTGCCCAGAGCGCCTGCAGGTCCTGGGCGCTCATCACAAGCTGGTAGGGATCGCGCACGATCACCCCATCCAGTATCATTTCCTGGGCTATATCAGTCCTGTTCATCTCTCTCCCTGATCTTCACGAAGGGGGTTGGCCTCAGGCGCACAGTGCCTGGCGTTCTTCGGCATACACCCGTTCCTTGAACGGCTCAATCCCGATCCGTTCCACCACTTCCACAAAAAGTTCTTCCTCATGCCGCCGTTGTTCCAGATACACTTCCAGCAGGCGCTCGATGGCATCGGGCACCTGCTCTGCCGCCAGGGCTGGCCCAATGACCCGGCCCAAACGCGCTGGGGCCTGTCGACCGCCAATGGTGATCTGATAAAATTCGGCCCCCTGCTTATCCACGCCCAGAATGCCAATATGGCCCACGTGATGATGTCCGCAGGCATTCATGCATCCGGAAATGTTGAGATCCAGCGCACCAATCTCCTCCAACCGCTGCAAGTCCCCAAAGCGCTGGGAAATGGCCTGCGCCACTGGAATCGAACGGGCGTTGGCCAGGGCACAGTAATCACCGCCTGGGCAGGAAATGATATTGCTGAGCAGTCCAATATTGGGAGTGGCAAAACCCCAGGACTTCAATGCCGCATACAGTGCCGGTAACTGCTCCTGCTCCACGTCTGGCAAAATTAGATTCTGCTCATGGCTAACGCGAATTTCACCAAACCCGAATTGTTCGGAGAGATCCGCCACGGCGTCCATCTGCGCAGCGCTAATGTCCCCCGGAGCCTGTCCGGGGGCCTTCAGGGACAAAGTAACCGCGGCATATCCGGGCACCTGATGGGCCTGGACGTTGCGCTCACGCCACCGGCGCAGCCCAGGCTGCTGAGCCAGCATCTGCTGCAGGGCCATCGAGGGAGCGGCCGGCAAGGAGGCGTAGTGAGGACGCTGCATCCGGGCCTCGATGCGCGCCAACTCCTGGGGCAGCAGCGTGCTAGGGCCGTCTTTCCAACGCAGCCATTCGGTTTCCACCTCGCGGATAAAACGCTCGGGGGTCAGTGCCTTCACCAGAATCTTGATGCGCGCTTTTTGTTTGTTATCCCGTCGACCATAGCGGTTATACACCCGCAAAATAGCCTCTAGGTAGGTCAGTAAGTGGGGCAGAGGAAGAAACTCCCGAACCAGGACCCCCAGCATGGGGGTGCGGCCCAAGCCACCGCCCACAATGACGCGAAAACCCACCTGCCCTTGATCATCGCGCACCGCATGCAAGCCGATATCATGCACCCAGGTGGCAGCCCGGTCCTGCAGGGCACCATTCACGGCAATCTTGAATTTGCGCGGCAAAAAGGCAAACTCCGGATGAAAGGTGGACCATTGCCGGATCACTTCGCAATAAATGCGGGGATCAATCAACTCATCGGCCGCCACACCCGCAAAATGGTCCGTGGTGGTATTGCGGACACAATTTCCGCTGGTTTGAATGGCATGCATCTGAACCGCAGCCAGTTCCGCCAGAATATCAGGCACCTGCGCCAACTGCGGCCAGTTGAACTGAATATTTTGGCGCGTGCTGAAATGCCCAACGCCCCGGTCATAGGTGCGGGCAATATGGGCCAAGCGCCGAAGTTGCCGCGCGGCTAGGACCCCATAGGGAATGGCTACCCGCAACATGGGCGCATGGCGCTGAATGTATAACCCGTTTTGCAGCCGCAGGGGCCTGAAATCCTCTTCCGACAGTTGCCCATCCAGAAAGCGTCGGGTCTGTTCCCGGAATTGACTAACCCGCTCATCCACCAGACGCTGATCGATTTCATCATATTGGTACATGGACCCACTCCGTCTTCTTCGGCAATGGGCCCATTGTAGGGAGGAATCTATAGAACAACAAAGACTAATAAATTAGTATTTAATAATTTATTGTTATATTGATCAAGCGTAGGCACGCAGGGTTCTTGAAAATCGCTGCAAGGCATGAATCCCGCTGGCCTCAGCCCGCTGGCACCAATCAGCGAGCTGTTCCACCAGTTGCTCCCGGGTAACATGAGAACGGGTCCACAGGGCGGTGAGCTCTTCGCGCATGGTCATCACGGTTTGCATGCAGCCGCTGGCCGAGCACGCGGCATCCAGCACCAGTTGATCGCGCACCGGCAGGGTTGCCGGTTCCTGACGCAACCAGCGTACCACCATCGCCAGGGATTCACGCCTGGAGGGCAAGGGAGGTGTGAGACGATGTCCCAGTTGTTGCAGTTCTAGCGAGCAGGTTTGAGTCAGTGCCTGGGCAAAACGGGCCATGACGTCATAGCGATTGCGGATGATGGACTGCAGGGTTTCTTGGTCGCAAGCGGCCTTACCCGGATCGAAACGCACCGTGGGGGCCAGGCTTTTGACCCGGGCTTGTCCCACCAGGGCCAACAGGCGAATATACATCCAGCCGATATCGAATTCATACCAGCGGTTGGACAACTTGGCCGATGTGGCAAAGGCATGATGGTTGTTATGCAATTCTTCGCCGCCGATCAAAATTCCCCAGTGGAAAATATTGGTGCTGGCATCCTTGCATTCATAGTGGCGATACCCCCAAAAGTGCCCAATACCATTGATGACGCCGGCCGCCCAGAAGGGAATCCACGCCATTTGCACCAGCCACATCAACGCGCCCGGAAGCACGCCAAACGCCACCAGATCCAGCAGCAGCAAAAGCAGAATGCCCAGGCGCTGATGGGGAATGTACAGGTGGTTTTCGATCCAGTCATCGGGCGTGCCGTGGCTATACCGCTGGATGGTCTGCTGGTTACGGCTTTCCTTGACATACAAGAATACCCCGCCCCATAGCACCCGGTTCAAACCCAGCACCTGTGGGCTATGGGGATCATCCGGGGTTTCGCACTTGGCGTGATGTTTACGATGGATGGCAGCCCATTCCCGGGTCACCATCCCCGTGGTCAACCATAACCAGAAGCGAAAAAAATGACTGATGGCGGGAGCCAGATCCAAGGACCGATGCGCCTGATGACGGTGCAGATACACCGTGACGGCCACAATGGTGATGTGGGTCATGATCAACAGGGCAATCACTTTTTGCCACCCGGACACATCCAATAGACCTGAGTACAGCATGGTAGGGCACTCCTTTGAGACGCAACCCGTTATTTTATGGCCAAACCAGCGTGACATCAAGCCATGCGGCGTAGGCCTCCCGTATCCTCAAGCCATGCCCGGTGCTCGGCACTAATCCTCTTAAACCACGCTGGCACTGGCTCCATCGCGCAGGGGAACGGTAATCCCGGCTTCCTTGAAGCCTTGCTGAATGTGGCGCAGCAGTTGCGAGCGCAATCCCACCTCGCTCACCCCGGGATCGACGATCCAGTACTGCAAGGCCAGTTCCACCCCGTGCCCGGTCCAGCGCATGATGGTGACCGAGGCGGCGGGATCGCTCTGGATCCGGTTCTGGTTTTGAGCCGCTTGTAGCAAGATGGCGCTCACCTGATCCAGATCGCTACCATAGCTGACTTCCAGCATCAGATTGCGGCACACCCCTTGGCTGGACAAGCTATGGTTGACAATAGTTTGCGTCAAAAAGGTTTCGTTGGGCACCAAAAAAACCGTGCCATCGGTGGCACTCAGGGCAATACAGCGCGCATCCAGGCGCATGACCGTGCCCTGCTTGCCATCCACCGTAATCACATCCCCCAGCCGAATGGAGCGATCCATAAGAATGATAAAGCCGCTGACATAGTTGCTG
>JAJZHV010000088.1 GCA_021804345.1 Pseudomonadota bacterium
CCAAACGAAGAGTTCCTTGAATTTCAGACCGCTGAGATTCAGCGCACCCTTGTTGCTGAATTGGCCCAGGATATCCCGGTTGGCTTGCTGCCCGATGCCAATAGCCATGATATTGACCTTATGGGCTGTTTCTGCATTTTTACATTCGGCCGCCACCCGCTGCCAGTCATCATCGGTGGGCTCGCCATCCGACAACAGCATGATAATCGGCCGTTTATACGGAACCCCTGCAGTGCGCATCTGCTCCTTCTGTGCTTCAATTTCTTCTAGGGCAAACTTCATGGCTGTGCCGATGGGAGTCAGACCACCCGCCACCAATTCAGGAGGGGTAAAATCCATGGCGTCCGTCCAGCTGCCCATGACCTCCACATCATTGTCCCCGCCAAAGGCAATCACCAGAACCCGCCCGCAACGGGCCGTGATGGGGTCGTTTTTGAGTTCGCTGGCCAGAGTCGCGAGCCCCTCATTGAGCAACCCCATCTTGTTTTCCTCCGCCATGCTGCCTGAGCAGTCCAATACCAGCACCAGTGGCGCACGTTCGTCGCTGTTGTCGATCAGGGCTACGTCCGGAATCACATTCTCCATATCCGTTCCTTGTGCAAGTGTTCAGTGAATGTATGTTGCGATGGTCTCGTTTTCATTCTAACAGGAGCGCTGACGCCGTGTTGTGAGCAATGCGAAAGTTCTTCCGATGCTTGATGGATCCTTGATCAGGGTCAATTTACTCAAATCCAGGGGCATCTTTCAAGAATTTGTGATTATTGCCGTTAATAGCCTGAGATGCTTCTGGATTCATCCCACATCCGTTGTTTACTGTCACGAGAGACCTCATGAATCAATCCCCCTCTGGCTTTAGTTTACGCATGATCTTTTTGCTCATCTCCGGCACCGGCACCACGCTAGTCCTAGCAGCCACCCTGTTTGGATTCTGGATGAGCTGGCACAGCATTCAGCTGTTTGACGCCGAAATGGGACGTTTTTCTAGGGAAGAGCGGCTGTTGGATCACTTGCAACAGGCCTTCGAAACCCAGAAGCAAGAGTGGACAGAGGTCTTACTGAAAGGCGCCCAACCCGAAGTCCTGGACAAACACTGGGGCGCGTTTCTGGCACAGGAAGCATTGGTCCGAAAAGACAGCCAGTTGTTGGCGGACCAGTTGCAGTTGCGGGGGCAGGAAGATTCCTTGCAGCGCGTCATACGCTTTGCGGGTGCTCATGAACAACTGGGCCAGGCTTACCGTGCCGGATTGCAGACTTTACGCGACACACATTTTGACACTGCCGCAGGGGAGCGGGCGGTGGCCACTCTGGCCCCACCAGCCAGCCAGATTCTTGCCCTGGCGCGGGACGACCTCATGACGCAGGCCGAGTCTGCCACTCATACGGCCACAGCCCAGGGCAGATACGGGATCGGCCTTAGCCTGTCGCTGATTGGAATAGCGATTCTACTGGCCTTTGTCATCTATTTATGGCTGATACACCACTTTTTGGTTCACCCCTCACGCCAACTGGTTTCGAGCCTGGAGTTTCTGGCGCGGGGCAATTTCACCCATTCCATCCACACCGGGTTAGCAGGAGAACTGGGACAAATCGCCCACAGCGGAGAAAAAATCCGGCGCGACCTGGGCACTCTCATCGCAGAGTTCAAGCAATCCACCCGCGCAGTCAGTGCTGCAGCTTCGGCCCTAGAGAAATCATCGACGCAGGTGGAACAAAGCTCGGTGCGCCAGTCCGGGATTGCGGCGACTGCGGTGGAGGCCATCGGCCAAATGCACCAGGGATTCAACAGCGTTGCCGCAAGCGCCTCCGAGTTGCGCCAACTCTCGCAGGTCAGCCTGAAACGGACCGAGCAGGGCAATGCCATGCTATCGGAATTGGTGGGGGAAATGAGTACCGTTGAAGGGGCCGTGGACGCCATCCGGGAGGTGGTTACCGACTTTGTGCAGAGCACCAAATCCATTTCCGGGATGACCCAGAAAGTGAAGGATATTGCCGAGCAGACCAATTTGCTGGCCCTGAACGCAGCCATCGAGGCAGCGCGAGCAGGTGAGCAGGGGCGGGGATTTGCCGTCGTTGCGGATGAAGTACGTAAACTGGCAGAAAAATCCGCCACGGCAGCCAGCGAGATCGATACGGTGACTCAGTCCATCAGTCAGCAGTCCAACAGCGTCGAGCTGGCCATCCAGAAGGGATTGGTGGCACTGAACAAAGGCAATGACGTCATGGAAAGCGTGGCCCAATCCCTGAGCGACTCGAATCAGGCAGTACACCGCTCAGACCAAGGAGTGGATCAGATCAACCGCGCCATCGAGCAGCAGCAAGCGGCAAGTCAGGGAATTGCAGAACAGGTGGAACACATCAACCGCATGGCGGTGGAAAATCGCCGAGCGCTAGAGAACATCACTGCAGAAACACATTCGCTGGAAAATCTGTCCGCTTCCTTGCGCCTTGCCACAGAAAAGCTTGCGCTGTGAGCTCCCGCGAGGGCCAGACACCGCGCCCAGAGGGTTATGGGGCCAGCCTCGCGGGAAAACGTGCCCGTATAATCGACCGCTTAGTGACCACTATGCCACTTTGACGTATCCAGCACGATCACCATCAACGCAAAACCTACAATACACAGAATCTCCATCAGTACGATGTCCATTTCAGTCTCCTCGAAAGTCTCGAAGACGGTGTGATCCGTCACCTTATCGATCTGTTTTCACTGAATATTCACCTGACCGGGTATTGATTCGGCACTCAAAATCCCTTACAAATCAGAACCGGCCTCGTTCCCGTCAAACGTCTGACAGGGTCAGGGTTGCTGTCACCCCTGGCTGGCATCATCAGCCCATTCATTGTAGTCCCATCAAAATAAAATTGATATAGATCAAAAAAATGGTTACAAAAGGGGTTGTGGCATCGGAGGAGGCTCCCGCAGGAATCGGGCCATTCCCACCCCGGCAATGGGGTACCATGGCATCGAACTCCTTGGGTTCATTCACCGCCTATTCCTGGTTTCAACGTTGAGGATTGCAACATTGACGACTGACGCCCTCTTTGCATCGGCCCTTGAGGCTCACGAACAAGGAACGCTCGCGCTTGCCCTGAAGGGCTACCGCGAAGTACTGGCCCAATGCCCAGCGCATATCCAGGCACGACATCATCTGGGAATCCTGCTCCATCAAATGGGGCGCTCCGGGGAGGGCATCGACCTGATTCTGGAAGCGCTACAGGCGGACTCCTCCCAAGCTTCGCGCTTTAATGACCTGGGTAATATCCTTTGTGCCCTGAATCAGCACGACAAGGCGGTGTCAATGTTTGATCTGGCACTGCAACTTGATCCCTCTCCCCCCATGTTCTGGAACAATCTGGGGGTGGCGCTGTGGCAATCGCAACAACCCCAGCGCGCTGAAGCGGCTTTTTTGAATGCGCTGCAACGCGATCCAAACAATTTTCCGGCTACCCAGCACCTGGCCACCCTGCTGGGCTCCCAGGCACGGGAGGAAGAAGCCTCCTATTACGCCTGCAAGGCCTACCTATACCCTCCCTTCCAGGAGAAATCACCCCGACTTCTGGGTATTGCCTGCTATCGCCTGGGCTTGATCGAGCAGGCCGCCCAATGGTATCGGGAATGGCTGGCGCAAGAACCAGACAACGCGATTGCACGCCACTATCTGGCAGCCTGCTCCCAAATGGAAGTGCCTGCTCAGGCGCCGGATTCCTTTGTGGTGCGGCTATTTGATGAAATGGCGAACGAGTTTGATCATAAACTGGTCACCTGCCTAGACTATCATGGGCCCGAGTTGGCCCGAACCCTGATTACCGGATTAGTGGCCGAAGCGCCTTCCCTGGTGATACTGGATGGCGGTTGTGGTACCGGGCTATGTGCCCCAGTGCTGGCCCCCTATGCCCGCCATCTGGTGGGGGTTGACCTGTCTTCGGGCATGCTGGAAAAGGCCCGGGCTCATCCCTGCTATCACCAACTGGTGCAGGCTGAATTAACGCACTACCTGAGCACGAGCCCACTGCGCTTCGATTTGATCCTGCTGATGGAAACCATCATTTATTTCGGCGACCTGATCCCCCTTCTGCAAGCCGCCGCTGGCGCATTAGCCCCATCGGGCCTGCTCGCTTTCACTGTCGAAATCTGGAAACCCGAGCAACAGTCGACGTCCGGTCAGAGTGGCCACAAGGGATATACCCTCTCGCCCAGCGGGCGGTACTGTCATGCGTCGGATTATCTGGAACAATGCCTGGAGGAGGCAGGATTTGAGGTGGTGCGGCGCCTTCCGGTGATATTACGCAAGGAGTTTTGCCAGGAAGTGGTTGGGCTGGGAATTACCGCGCAGCGCCGGGATTCGCAGCCCTTCAGCACAGCCTGAGGACTCGCAGTAAAATGGCAATGCAAGCGGCACAAACGCTGCCCCTGCGTGTTGCGTTCCCATTAAGACCCAATGGAGTTCACCATGAATCGGCTATTCCTCATTCTGGCAGTTTTTGCACTCGTGGCTCTGTGGGTGGTCCCCACAGGTGCGCGTGCCAATGACCTGCCCCACGTGGGGCAATTAGCCCCCCAATTTGCCCTGATGGATCAAAATGGCAAGATCCAGCATTTACAGGATTATCGTGGGAAATGGCTGGTCTTGTATTTTTATCCCAAGGATGAAACCCCGGGGTGCACCACAGAGGCTTGCGCCTTTCGGGATGATATTTTTAAGATCCGCAAAATGAACGCCGAGGTATTGGGTGTGAGCATCGATGAGGCCAGCAAACATGCGGATTTTGCTCGCAATCATCATTTGCCCTTTCCCTTGCTGGCGGACACAGACGGGATCGTCGCAGCACAGTATGGATCGCTCACCAATGTACTGGGTTTCAAACTGGCCAAACGTCATACCTTCCTCATCAACCCAGAGGGCACGATCGAGCGGGTGTACGCACAGGTGGACGCCGATCACCATTCGGAACAAGTGCAGGCTGATCTGGCACAACTCCAACAGTCCAGCCATTGAAGGCCCAGGATTGGATCAGCCCCGGCCAATGCCCTCCTTGCTCACAAAAATACAGGCGCACTCCCTAGCGTTCTGTCTTGCTCTGTGGATTGCTTCCTCCCCAGCAGGGGCTGCCACGCCCGGAACCGCCCCATCCAACGAACTGGAGGAACTCACTTCCACGGAACTGCAGCAACGGATTGAGTCGGGTTCCACCACTATTCTCGTCCCCCTGGGAGGAACCGAACAAAACGGATCTCACATGGTTCTGGGTAAGCATAATGTCCGCGTTCGGATTCTCGCCGAAATGATCGCGCAACAGGTGGGGAATACGCTGGTTGCGCCCGTTATGGCCTATGTTCCCGAGGGAGACATCAACCCCCCCACTGCCCATATGCGCTACACCGGTACCTTATCCATCTCCCCGCCCGTTTTTGAAGGGCTCCTGCAAGGAACGGTGCAAAGCCTAGCGCAGCATGGATTTCGGCGCGTCATCTTTTTGGGGGATCACGGCGGTTATCAAGCGCTGCTCCAGAACCTAGCGCGCCGTTTAAATCAGGGTCCCATGAAGCACACCTCC
>JAJZHV010000089.1 GCA_021804345.1 Pseudomonadota bacterium
AGGCCACGGTGGTGCGCTCGGGCACCGTAAAGCTGACCGCATCCACCGCGCGCTGGGGCCGGCCATGCTCGCCCCGAAAGTCCACCGTCAGTTGGCTTACCTGCAACAGGGGAGGTTCCCCGGTGGTCATAGGGGTGGTCTCCTGGGGTGTCATGACTTGAGCCTGGGGTCGAGGGCATCGCGCAGGGCATCGGTGAGCAGGCTAAAGGCCGTCACCAACAGGGCCATGGCGCAACCCGCAGCGGCCAATTGCCACCATTTGCCCAAATTCATTTCGTTCTGTGCTTCGTGGAGCATTCTGCCCCAGGAAACCGCGTCCACCGGCACGCCAAAGCCCAGAAAGCTCAGAATGACTTCGGACTTGATAAAGCCCACGGCATTTTGCGACAGCTGAACCAGGATGACATGGCTGGTATTGGGCAGGATATGCACAAACATCCGGCGCCAGTGGCCAGCCCCCAGAGCCCCCGCCGCCAGCACGTATTCCCGCAAGCGATGCTTCAGATATTCCGCGCGCATGAGGCGAAACACGCCCGTCCAGCCCGTCAAGCCCAAAATGAGGATCAGGGTGCCCGTCCCTTTTTGATGCAATACCGCCGCAATGGCAAACACCAGCAGCAAATAGGGCACGGCCGTCAACACGCCATACAGCCAGTTGAAGGCGTCATCCACCCGGCCCCCAAAATACCCGGCCAGCGCCCCCATCAGGGTGCCCAAAAAAGTGGCCAGCACGGCAGAGAACAGACCCACTTGCAGCGAGGTGGCCCCACCCTGGATGACCTTAGCCAGCACATCATGACCCCACTTGTCGGCCCCTAGGGGCAAGGTGCTGCGCCGCGGGGCTTCCACCGGCGCCAGCACCCCTCCCGGTGGGGGGCCAAGGGTGGCCAGCAGAGGGGCCAGCGGATCCTGCAGGCCGTACAAGGGCACGCTCCCCGGCCAGTGGGACTGGGGGGCTGGGTCCCAGGGGGCCTCGGAGGGCGCTGCCCCCAGCCAGCTGGGCGGGGCATAATGGCTCCCCACCTCGGCCTCCCAGTGCGGGGCCACCCAGCCCAAAGCGGCCAACAGGGACAGCAGCAGGTATCCCGCCACCACCCCCAGGGCCCCAAGCCCCACCCGATCGGCGCGCAAGCGCCGCCACGCCAGCATCCATACCCCCGCAGAAGAGCCCGCGCGCACCGGGTCAATCCAGGTGAACGCGGGGATCCAGCCAGCGGTACAGCAGATCTCCCAGCAAGTTGGTCAGGAGCGTGGCCAGGGCCACGCTGATGGTTGCCGCCTTGATGAGGGGAAAGTCGCTGCGTTCCACCGCCAGGATGATTTCCCGCCCAATGCCCGGAATGGCAAAGAAACGTTCCAGCAAGAAGGCCCCGGTGAGCAGGCCCGGCAGACCCATCAACACGTTGGTGACAATGGGAATGGCTGCATTGCGCAACACATGCACCAGCAGCACGCGCCCCTCCCCCAGGCCCCGGGCGCGAGCGGTACGTACATAGTCCTGATTGATCTCATCGAGGATAAAGGTCCGATACAGGCGCACCGAGGGGGCCACGCTCACCATCAGGCCCATGAGAATGGGCAAGACCGCATAGGTGGTGAGGTTATGGCTCCAGTGTTCGCTCCACCCCTTGACGGGAAACCAGCCCCATAAAAACGCCAGCACATATTGCCCCACAATGATGTACACCAGCAGGCTGATGGACATCATCACGGTGCTCACCACCATGAGCGAGCGGTCCAGCCAGCTGCCACGAAAGGCTGCCACCAGCAGGGCAATGCCCACAGCCAGCAGGGTTTCGAGCAGCAGCATGGGCAGCAGCAGGGTCAGCGAGGGTCCTAGGCGGGTGCGAAAAATCTGCAGCACCGGCTCCTGGGTGGCCCAACTGTTGCCAAAGTCCAGGGTCACGATCTGCTGTACAAAGCGCAGCAGTTGCTGCCATAGGGGCAGGTCGGTGCCCAGTTGATGGCGGATGTTGGCCAGGGCTTGCGGGCTGGCCATTTTGCCCGCCAGCAAATAGGCCGGGTCGCCCCCCACCCAGTTGAACAGCACAAAGACCAGCAGCACCACCCCCAGCAGGGTGGGAATCATCTGCCATAGGCGCCGCAGCAAAAAACGCCACAGGCTCATGGCGCGCTCACCGCACCCGGCTCCACGTCCATGTAGGACCAGACAGAGGGCAGGATGGGGTGTGGTTTGAAACCTACCACCCAGGGTTGGGAGAGCACGTTGCGGATATGCGTGGTGCTGATCTTGGTAACGCCATTGATTTCCAGCAGGCGCGCCAATTGATGATAGAGCGCCGAGCGTGCCGGACCATCGGGCAGAGTCAGGGTTTGGGCGTAGAGGCGATCCCACTCGGCATCCTGATAACAGGCGGCATTGTTTTCATGGGTGTGCGGGCCGTACCACAGCTGCATGAAGTTATCTCCGTCAGGATAATCGGCAATCCAGGCCGATAGGCGAAACTGGATCTGACATTGGCGTTCGGCCTTGAGAATTTCCGGAAACTTGAGTTTTTCACTCTCAAAACGAATGGCCAGACGATCCAGCGCTTTTTTCATCATCTCATCCAGCTCCCGGTCCTGGGAAGAGAGACTGGTGGTGTAGCGCACCACTAGGGCCGAACCATCGGGCTGGCGCCGAAAGCCATCGGGGCCACGGCGAAACCCCAGGCGATCCAGCAACTGGTTGGCCAGAGGGGGATTGTAATCCAGCAGACTGACATAGTTGGGGTCGGCCCCGGCCACCCCGGGGGGAATGGGATAGGTGGCGCGCAGGGCCTGCCCCTTATGCACCACCTGAATCATCTCGGTGTCGTTTTGCGCCATGAGTAGAGCCCGGCGCAAGCCAATTTTTTCTGGGGTCATCCCGCCCAGCACCGGGTCTTGCTGGTTGATGAAATAGTAGGCAATGGAGGGGTCGCTCATGCGCCACAGGTGAATACCGCGCGCCGCCAGGGCCGGTTTCAGCTGGTCGCCCTCCAGGGCCAAGGGAGCAAACTGCCCCGACAGCCCCAGCACGTCTAGCTCGCCCTTGCCAAAACCAAGCCAGGCCGATTGCGGCTCTTCCACCACCTGAATATCCACTTGATCAATCTGGGGAATACGCTTACCGCGCATGGCCTGCACCAGGGCCTGATCCTGCGGATCGGAACCCGCCTGAAAATCCCACAGCTCGCGCCGAAAATTGGGATTGCGCTCCAGCACGATATGCGCCGAGCGAATCCAGTGGGCCAAACGATAGGGGCCGGTACCCACGGGGTGCGCGGCCGTATCTGCGGCATAGGCTTCAATGACCTCGCGCGCCACTACCCCCATCATGGGCTGCGCCATGGCGTGCCCAAAATTGTAATCCGTGGTCTTCAGGGTGATGGCCAGGGTGTAGCGATCGGGCACCTGCAATCCGGCCACAGGAGTGTCGTAGTCGAAATGTCCAGTGAGCTGCGCCTGCCGGGCGCGCTCATCAAGCCCCAGGATTTTGCCCTCCAGCAAGAAACGATAGGGCGAGCGATTTTTGGGGTCCATGAAGCGCATCAGGGTATATACCACATCCTGGGCGGTGAGCTCGCGCCGGGTCCCTCCAAAGACCGGATCGGGGGCAAACCACACCCCCTGCTTGAGGTGAAACAGCCAATGCCGCCCCTGCTGTGTCACCTCGGGCATGCGCGCCGCCAGCCGCGGCACTAAGCGCACCGGGCGCGCCAAGTAATCGTAGGTGAGCAGGGACTCGAACAATTGCTGTTCGATGGCCGCCGTGTTGAGATCGGAGGTCAGCACCGGGTCAAAGCCGGTTTCTGGGGCCGACATGTCCAGATGCAACACCTTGAGCGCCACCACGGGGGGTGCTGCGCCCTGAGCAACCCCCTGCGGCGCAGGTGCGGGAACGGCCAGAAGCCCGGCGAGAAGCAAGAGAACTACAAGTAAAGGGCTCAGATGGTTTATCATACCGGGCATATTTCAAGGAGAGCGTATGGGATTCTTGTCAAACAAACACATTCTGGTCACCGGTTTACTGAGCAACCGCTCCATTGCCTGGGGCATCGCCCGCGCCATGCTGCGCGAGGGCGCCCAACTGGCCATTACCTATCAGGGCGAAGCCGTGCGCACCCGGGTGGAAAAACTGGCGGGGGAACTGGGCGTGTCGCTGGTATTGCCCTGCGATGTGGCCAACGACCAGGAGGTGACTGCCCTGTTTGACGCCTTGGGTAGCGCCTGGACCGGTCTGGACGGCATCGTTCATTCCATTGCCTTTGCCCCGCGGGAGGCCCTTTCGGGGGAATACCTGGATGTGGTCACGCGGGAAGCCTTTCGCATCGCCCATGACGTGAGTTCCTACAGTTTTTCGGCCCTGGCCAAGGCGGGCTACCCCCTCATGGAAGGACGCAATGCAGCCCTGGTGACCATGTCCTATGTGGGGGCTGAAAAATCCGTCACCAATTACAACGTCATGGGACTGGCCAAGGCCAGCCTGGAGGCCAGCGTGCGCTACATGGCCCACAGTCTGGGGCCACGGGGCATACGGGTCAACGGCATCTCGGCCGGCCCCATCAAAACTCTGGCCGCGGCGGGCATTGGCGATTTTGGAAAAATTCTCAACTATGTGGAAGGTACCGCCCCCCTGCGGCGCAACGTCACCATCGACGAGGTAGGCAATGTGGCCGCCTTCCTGTGCAGCGATTTGGCCTCTGGCATTACCGGGGAAATCGTTCATGTGGATTCCGGATTTTCCAGCACGGTGGCGGGCCTGACGGCCTAAGCGCCCTACTTTTTCACCTCCAGGGCGGCCTTGTTGAGCAGTTTGACCTCGGCCCCCTGGCGCAGGGCGCTCATGAAGGCGGTTAGGACCTCATCCCCATAGGCCTGGGTCAATCCGGCTTCGGCCTGCTTGCGCACGGCCGGATCAGTGATGCTCCCCTCCTGAATCTGACTGACCCGCACCAGGAGCGTATTGCCGTTGACCTGGGACAGGGTGGCATACTGCGGCAAGGGCGCAGGGGCTAGGCTAAAGGCGGGTTTGACCGCTTCTGCGGGAATTCCGGCCCCCGCCGCCTGTTGCTGGCTGACCAACTGCGGGCTTGACCAGACCAAGTGCGGCTGTTCCACCCCCTTACCAGCCTTCAGAGCAGCCAGCGCGCTGTTGCCGGCCGCAGCCGCCAGGCGGGCGGCCTCCTGATGCTGCAACTGCTGCCGGATGGCGCCAGCCACCTCGGTCAAGGGACGGGTGGCGGCGGGCTCATGGGCCAGCACCCGCGCAGCCACCAGCACATTGGGCTGCACCTCCACCGCCGCAGTGTTGCGCCCCTGGGTCAACACTTCGGGCGTAAACAGGGCCTGGCGCAGCTTGGGCTGATCCAGCAACGGGTTGCCCGAGGTCCCCCCCTTGTCCAGCCAATCGGTGGAAAGCGGGGTCAATTGCAGTTGCCGGGCGGCCGGTTCCAGGCTGCTGGATTGTTCGTACACCAGATTACTGAAATTTTCAGCCCCCTCGGCAAAGCGTTGCGCCGCCAGCTGTTTGCGCAGTTCCTCGGT
>JAJZHV010000090.1 GCA_021804345.1 Pseudomonadota bacterium
TCGCTTTGAGGTGGAACGTGAGTATGCGGTGCGGGTGGTGGGAGAACTTAGTGACGAGCAAATGCAGGAGGCTTGCCGTGAAATTCTGCTGGAGGATGGCCCAGCCCACTTTGAACGCATTCGGGATAACGGCGGAGAAGGGACCAATCACTGGTATCAGGTGACCTTGAAGGAAGGGCGTAACCGCGAGGTGCGGCGCTTGTTCGAAGCTTTGCATTTGATGGTGGGACGCCTGATTCGGGTGCGCTACGGCATCATCGATTTACCCCCCCGATTGAAACGCGGACAATTCATCGAACTGGACCCCGCCCAGGTGCAGCGTGTGCTGGAATGGGCTGGTATGGCGCCTCTACCGGTGTCCCAGCGAGATGTGGTGGCGCGCCGGGAGCGCTCCCGGGTGGATGCCGGTGCAGCGAGGGGCGCCCTCAAAAAGACGCCCCACAGTGCCGCCAAAAGTGCGACTAAAAGCACCGCTGGTTCCCGGGCGGCACGCCACAGTCCCTTGCGCAATCCCGCCAAAAAAGGCGCCACGGTTGCGACTCAAACGGGCAGATCTTCCCGGCGCAGCACGAAAACGTAGCTGTCTCCGGCGGACAAATCCAGCCAGGTAAAGGGAGTGCGCGCAAAGGCGGCTTCCAGTCGGGCGCGTTGATGACCCACTTCCACCACCAGCAGCCCCCCGGGCTTCAGATAGGTGGCCGCGTGGGTGAGCAAGCGTCGGGTATGCTCCAAGCCGTCTTCACCGCTAGCCAGTGCCAGGCTGGGCTCTTGCTGGTATTCCGGGGGCAGGCTGGCCATGGCAGGGGCGTCCACATAGGGCGGGTTGGACAGGA
This sequence comes from Pseudomonadota bacterium, assembly GCA_021804345.1. Classification (GTDB taxonomy): domain Bacteria; phylum Pseudomonadota; class Gammaproteobacteria; order Burkholderiales; family Ferrovaceae; genus JAJZHV01. The sequence continues at coordinate 834 of JAJZHV010000090.1, forward strand.
TCAGGTCATAGGCCCCGGGCTCAAGCCCCTCGAAGAGATCGCCCTGGTGCAGTTGAATCTGCTCCTGCAGGCCGTAGGCTGCCCGGTTTAGGGTGGCTACCTGCAGCGCCTGGGGTGATAGATCTACCGCATCCACCTTGGCCTGGGGGCATTTGAGAGCCAGCAAGATGGCCAGTGAGCCGCCGCCCGTACAGATGTCGGCCACGCGTTCCAGGCGGTCAAATTCTGCAATCCAGTAATCCAGTCCTTCGTTCAAGGCCTCGGCGATGAACGATCGGGGCACGAGGGCGCGTTCATCCACGTAAAACCGGTAAGGCCCCAACCAGGCTTCCTGCGTGAGATAAGCCGCGGGTTTACGGGTCAGAATGCGCTGTTCCAGAAGAGCCCACACGGCCTGTCGTTCCTGCGGCAACAACAGAGCATCCAGCCACAGATCACGGCTGGCGTGGGGTAAGCCCAGGGCATGGAGCACCAGATAACTGGCCTCGGCCTCGGGACCCGGAAAACCATGGCCAAAAAACAGATCATGCCGGGTGAACTGACTGACGGCATAGCGCAACCAGTGGCGCACTGTACTCAGGGTGGAAAGCGCATCGGGATGCAGCAGGTTGTTAGGGGATGTCATGGGATTGTTCCGGATAGGCCAGGGCCTGGATTAATTGCTGATAGATGGCCGACAGACGGGGCAAATCTTCCACGGCAATGCGTTCGTTCCGTTGGTGAATGGTGGCATTGCTGGGCCCGAATTCCACCACCTCCGGGCAGAGGGTGATCAAGAAGCGTCCATCGGATGTGCCGCCGCTGGTGGAGGGTTGGGCCTCGACTCCTGTGACTTGCCGAATGGCTTGTTGCAGGGCCCGTACCAAGGTGGTGCCGGCGGTCAGAAAAGGTTGGGCACCCAGTTCCCAGCGAATATCGAAATCCAGCCCGTGGCGCTGTAACAGCGCTTCGCTGCGCGCGCGCAGGGACTGCTCAGAGCTGGCGGTGGAAAAGCGGAAGTTGAAGCCGATGACCACCTCTCCGGGAATCACATTGCCGGCGCCGGTTCCTCCCTGAATATTGGCGATCTGGAAGGTGGTGGCTGGAAAATCTTCATTGGCTTCATCCCAGATGACGCGGCTCCATTCAGTCAGGGCGGGTGCTACCAGATGAATGGGGTTACGGGCCAGATGCGGATAGGCCACATGCCCCTGTTTGCCGCGCACGGTCAAGGTGCCAGAAAGCGAACCCCGGCGACCGTTTTTGAGTGTGTCTCCCAAGGTTTGCGCCGAGGTGGGTTCGCCCACCAGGCAATAGTCGGGAATCTGCCCGTGCTCACGCAGCCATTGGACCACGCGCTGAGTGCCATCGGTGGCTGGGCCCTCTTCATCGGAAGTCAACAACAGCGCCAGAGAACAGGGAGGATCGGGAAAACGTGCCAGAAATGCCTCGATGGCGGTCACAAAAGCGGCTATTGAAGCTTTCATGTCGGCGGCGCCACGCCCGATCAGGTTCCCGTCGCGCACGGTGGGCTCGAAGGGCGGGCTGTCCCAACCGGCAAGAGCACCCGGTGGTACCACGTCCGTATGTCCGGCAAAAACGAGGAGAGGCGCCTTTTCCCCCCGACGCAGCCACAGGTTATGAACGGCCCCAAAGGGCAGGCGTTGTGGTGTAAAGCCCAGGGGGGCCAGACGGTGCTCGATCAACGCTTGGCAACCGCCGTCTTCGGGCGTGATGGAAGGCCGGCGAATTAGCTCTTGCGTCAAGAGCAGGGTGGGATCAGAAGCGTTCATGGGTCGTTAGGGCTTAAATCCAGAATTGAGAAAGACCGCAGCGGGCCCCCGAGGGTTCGTAGCGTTCCTCCATGAAACCGGTGGTGCCGTCCCGTCGCCAAAGCAGGGCTGTGGTGCATCGGGTGCCGTATTCCGGATCCAGGATGAATGGGGCAGAGAGCAGGCGCTCGCGTTCCAGCGGAATGCCGGTATGGGGCAATCGATCGTCAGGAAAAGGCTGAGGGTCGTGCAGCAGGCCAATCAGATGCTGCAAGACTTCGGTCATCGACCCCGCGCCGCCGGGGGCCGCCGCAGTATGATGGGCTGGTTGCAGACGGGCCAGATAGTTGGCCAACCACTGGCGCGAGGACTCCACCTTGGGCCAGGGGGTGTCCAGCAAATGATTGCTCAAGCCGTGAATCCCGGGCGCAACCAACTGAATACGGGCATAGCGACTTTCCAGACAATACAATTGGGTTCCTTCGGCCACCAGCAGGTTGAAATCGTTGTACTGGTCAAGATGGGGCAATTGGTCATGTAGCCAATGCAGGGGCGGTGTGTCGGCTTGCAGAAAATGGGTTACCAGTTCGCCGCGGGTGCGGCGAACGCGCTGAAACTGGGAGGGGTCACGAAAATTGGTCAGGGCAGCAAAGCGTTGCCGACGGGTAACCCCCAGCCAGGTTCCTCCCGCCAGTTGATCTCGCCCCGCCAGCAGCTGTGGAGCCTCCGGCCAGAAGCTGGCGGGTGATGTGGGGCGGGCATGAAATTCGTCCCGATTCGCTACCAACACCAGGGGGTAATCCGGGTGAGCCTGCCAGGCCCAGACGATCAGACACATGTCATGGCTCGCGACCGGATTGGAAAAGGCGAAGGTCTGTGGAAAAGACGCGCCGCATGGTTCAGTCTGCCCGTAGCAACTCGTTGATGCTGGTTTTGGCGCGGGTTTTGGCATCCACTTTTTTGACGATGACCGCACAGTACAGACTATAGCAGCCATTGGCCGCAGGTAAATTCCCCGATACCACCACCGACCCCGGAGGCACGCGACCGTAGCTGACCGTTCCGGTTTCCCGGTCGTAGATTTTGGTGCTCTGCCCCAGGTATACCCCCATGGAAATGACCGAGCCTTCTCCCACGATGACGCCCTCTACGACCTCGGAGCGAGCGCCAATGAAGCAGTTGTCTTCGATAATGGTGGGATTGGCCTGAATCGGTTCTAGCACGCCGCCAATTCCAACTCCCCCGGAGAGGTGGACGTTTTTGCCGATTTGGGCACAGGAACCCACGGTCGCCCAGGTGTCTACCATGGTGCCCTCGTCCACGTAGGCGCCGATATTGACGTAGGAGGGCATCAAAACCACTTGCCGGGCAATGAAGCTGCCCCGCCGGGCCGTGGCTGGTGGCACCACCCGAAACCCGCCAGCAGCAAAATCCTGGGCTTCATAACGGGAAAATTTGCTGTCCACCTTGTCCCAATAGCGAGTAAAGCCGCCGGTCATCAGGGCGTTGTCCGTAAGCCGGAAGGATAGAAGCACCGCTTTCTTGAGCCATTGGTGAGTGATCCAGGTGTCTTCCCTTTTTTCGGCCACGCGCAAACGACCGGCATCAAGTCCCTCCAGAACCTCCTCGATGGCCGCGTGCAATCCCGCTGGCGGGTTGGCTCCGGTCCATTCGTTTCGGGTTTCGAAGGCGCTGTCGATCAGGGTTTGCAAAGGCGTCATGAAAGGGCTCCAGTCAGGGTGTGAGTATAAGTGATCAAGCGCTCGGCTGCCTCCTGGGTTTCCTCCATAGAACCTACCAGGGCGATGCGAATACGGTTTTGTCCGGGGTTGAAACCGTGAGCGGTACGCGCCAGCAAGCTTCCGGGCAGGACGGCAACCTGTTGTGTACGCCACAGTTCGCGGGCAAACTCGGTATCGGAGATGGGGGTCTGGGCCCAGAAGTAAAAACCGGCTTCAGGTTGCTGCAAGGGCAAATGGGGATGAACCTGCTGATAAAAGTGGGTCATCTTGCGCCGATAGGCGGCGCGGTTTTCCTGGACATGCGTCTCATCCTGCCAGGCGGCAATGCTGGCCGCCTGGACGGCTGGGTTCATGGCGCTGCCATGGTAGGTTCGGTACAGGGCAAAGCGCTCGAGCACGCGCGCGTCTCCAGCGGCAAAGGCCGAGCGCAGCCCCGGCACATTGGAGCGTTTGGACAGGCTTCCCATGGCCACTAGTCGGGCGTAATCCGTGCGCCCCAACTGTTGTGCCGCCTGCAACGAACCAAGGGGGGGATGATCCTCGTGGGGGTAGATTTCCGAATAGCACTCATCACTGATGATGGAAAAATCGTAGTGATCAGCCCGCTCAAACAGGTCTTGCCAGTCTGCTAAGCGCATCACGCCTCCGGTAGGGTTGCCCGGAGAACAGGTAAACACGACCTCCGTGTGTTGCCAGACTTCTTCCGGGACGCTGCGGTAATCCACACGACCGTCCTGGGCCGGGTCGGCGTTGACGTACCAGGGCTGTGCCCCGGCCAGCAATGTGGCCCCCTCGTAGATTTGGTAGAAGGGGTTGGGGCAAACGGCGCGGGCCTTGGGCTGGTCGGGGTTAATGACAACCTGGGCCAGGGAAAACAGGGCTTCGCGACTGCCTAGCGTGGGCAACACCTGGGTGTCGGGGTCCAGGGTGGAGAGTTGAAAGCGGCGCTGGACCCAGGTGGCGATGGCATGGCGCAGCGCGGCAGAGCCCACCGTAAGCGGATAGTGGGACAGTCCATCCAGATGTTGCGCCAATGCGGTCTGAATGAAGGGTGGAGTGGGATGGCGCGGTTCGCCCACGGATAGCGCAATGGGCGTGACCGGGGAAGTGGGCGTCACGTCCTGCAGGAGTTGGCGCAGGCGCTCGAAGGGGTAGGGTTGCAGGCGTTCC
>JAJZHV010000091.1 GCA_021804345.1 Pseudomonadota bacterium
AAATTGAAAGCATGGGCGCCGAGTTTCTGGAGCTGGATTTTCAGGAAGAGGGCTCGGGCACGGGGGGCTATGCCAAGCAGATGAGCCCTGCCTTCATTGCCGCCGAAATGGCCCTCTTTGCCCGCCAAGCGCAGGAAGTGGACATCATCGTCACCACCGCGCTGATTCCAGGCAAACCAGCCCCCAAACTCATCACCCAGGAGATGGTGGCCTCCATGCGCCCGGGCAGCGTCATTGTGGACCTGGCGGCCGAACAGGGCGGCAACTGCGAATGCACCGTACCCGGCCAGGTGGCCGTGGTGCATGGTGTAAGCGTCATCGGCTACACCGATCTGCCCAGTCGGCTCTCGGCCCAGTCCAGTCAGCTCTACGGCACTAACCTGCGCCATTTGCTCACCGATTTGACGCCCGCCAAAGACGGGCAGATCGTGGTTAATCTGGAGGACGACGTCATCCGAGGGGCCACCGTCATTCACAAGGGGGCCCTGATCTGGCCCGCGCCACCGCCCAAAATTCCCGCCATCGCACCGGCCAGGCCGGCTGCGGCCATGCCCCCGCCGGCGCCCAAACACGGGGAGAGCAGTGGCCCTGCGCGCTCGGCTACCGTGGCCTGGATCATGGGTGTGGGGGCGGTACTCTTTGCCCTCATTGGGGCCTCGGCGCCTCCCGCCTTCCTGCCGCACCTGACCGTCTTTGTGCTGGCCTGCTTCGTGGGCTATCAGGTGGTGTGGAATGTCACGCCCGCCCTGCACACGCCGCTCATGAGCGTGACCAACGCCATCAGCGGCATCATCGTGATCGGGGCCTTGCTGCAGGTGTCCAGCAGTGATCATCTGGTGTTGCTTCTGGCGGTCTTTTCCGTGTTGATTGCAACGATCAACGTGGCGGGGGGCTTTCGGGTCACCCAGCGCATGTTGAACATGTTCCGCAAAGATTGAGGGGTTCGGCATGGCAAACGGTTTGATGTCGGTTTCATATATTGCAGCGGCCATCCTGTTCATTCTCAGCCTGAGTGGACTGTCACGTCAGGATACGGCGCGCCGCGGCAATTTCTTCGGGGCACTGGGCATGGTGGTGGCCATTCTGGCCACGGTCATTGGTGCCCAGGTCACGGGCTATGCCTTGTTGCTTCCGGCCATCGTGGTGGGAGGAGGAGTGGGCTGGATGCTGGCCGTGCGGGTGGAGATGACCCAGATGCCCGAACTGGTGGCGGTGTTGCACAGTTTTGTGGGATTGGCGGCCACCCTAGTGGGCTATGCCAGCTATCTGGACCCCACAGCCCATTTTGAAGGTGCCGAAAAAACCATTCACGCGGTAGAAATCTTTCTGGGCGTGTTCATTGGGGCTGTCACCTTTACTGGTTCCCTCATCGCCTTCGGAAAACTGCGCGGTTCTCTCTCCGGCAAGCCGCTCACACTGCCGGCACGCCACTGGCTCAACCTGGCGGGAATCGTTGGTGCGGTGGTGTTGGGCGCGCGCTTTTTGGCGGCTCCCGAAACCTCTGGCTTACCGGAGTTGCTGGCCATGACGGCCATTGCTCTGTTGCTGGGCGTGCATCTGGTCATGGCCATTGGGGGGGCAGACATGCCGGTGGTGGTTTCCATGCTCAACAGTTATTCGGGATGGGCTGCGGCAGCCACCGGGTTCATGCTCTCTAACGACCTGCTCATCGTGACCGGTGCGCTGGTGGGTAGTAGCGGGGCCATCCTGTCCTACATCATGTGTCGTGCCATGAACCGCAGTTTCATCAGTGTCATTCTGGGCGGCTTTGGGACGGGGGGTGGTACCTCTTCCACCATGGCGGCTCCCCAGGGGGAAGTACAGGCCATCAGTGCCGAAGATACTGCCCAGGCCTTGCTGGATGCCAAGGAAGTGGTCATTGTCCCGGGCTATGGCATGGCCGTGGCCCAGGCGCAGGGCGCCATCAGCGAAATTACCAAGCGCCTGCGGGCCAAGGGGGTTAAGGTGCGTTTTGCCATCCACCCAGTGGCAGGGCGCCTGCCTGGGCATATGAATGTGTTGCTGGCCGAAGCCAAGGTGCCCTACGACATCGTACTGGAAATGGACGAAATCAACGCCGATTTTCCTGATACCGATGCGGTGCTGGTGGTGGGGGCTAACGATATCGTCAACCCCAGTGCCCAAGAAGACCCGGGAAGCCCGATTGCCGGGATGCCAGTGCTGGAAGTATGGAAAGCCAAAACGGTGGTGGTATTTAAACGCAGCATGGCCACCGGCTATGCCGGCGTGGACAATCCCCTGTTCTTCAAGGAAAACACCCGCATGCTCTTTGGGGATGCCAAAAAAAGCGTGGACAGTATTCTGGCTCATATCCCCACCTGACCCCATCACCCCCCGCAGACTTGTGGCCCGTTCTCTCGCAGCGCCTTGCGCCCTTCGGGAAGATGGGGGCTGCAGGGCGGGTCCCTGGATCCGCTTTCATCAACCTGTCATAAATAGCCTTTAGACTCTGCGGTTTTACCTGTCTGTCATGAAACCTTCGCTCCGTTTTTGGTCTTGTCTTGTGCTCCTGCTGTGGGCGGGGCTTTTGCCGGGCGGGGCTGAAGCCAGCCTGCAGGACGAAATCCAGGTGTATGACGACAGCATCAATGCCCCGGGGGCCTGGGGACTTGAGCTGCATGTGAACACCACCCCCTCCGGTCTGTCGCGTCCCAGCTATCCCGGCGAGGTGACCAACGTGCACGGTGTTCGGAGCACTCCGGAAATCAGCTATGGGCTGACCAGCAGTCTAGAGGCGGGGTTGTATTTGCCGGTGGTACATCAATCTGATAATGCCACCGAATTTGCCGGGCCCCGGGCGCGGCTCAAGTGGATTCCTCAGACGGCACCCAATGGCGGGGTATTTTATGGCTTGAACGTCGAAGTATCTGCGGTGAAACCCCAGTATGAAATCTACCAAAATATGGTGGAGTTCCGGCCCATTATTGGTTTGCGCACCGAGCAGTGGCTGCTGGTGGGTAACCCGGTTTTTGATTTTCCCTTGCGCTCTGGTTACCACCGGCTGGAGCCCAATTTCGACCCAGCCTTCAAGATAGGGCGCACAGTTCAGGAAGGGATCTCCATGGGGGTGGAATACTATTCCGAACTGGGTCACCTGAATCAGGTTTACCCGCTGGCGCTCCAGTCGAATGTCTTGTTTCTGGCGATGGACGTTGACCGCAAACCTTGGGTGTTCAATCTGGGTATCGGCCGTGGCATGACCCAGGGGGCTGACCGCTGGACCCTAAAAAGCATTTTCGAAATCCCCTTCGATTGAATATGTTGAATTTTTTGACGCGACAAACCCTGCCACCGCCGCAGCCCCAAGCTTCGACGCCACTGGCTTCCCTTCGCGGAGTACGGTCGAATCCTCTCGTTCTGGCTCTGCTCCTGCCTCTTCTGGGGCTGCAGGCTTCGAGCGTGCAGGCCATGGATAATCAACCCCTGGGGTTGGAGGGCAGTGCTTGGTCGGTGCATGGGGACGAAACCTTCATTGATCAGGGTCATGGTCACTTCAATTCCGCACGTCCCGACGGTCCAAACAGTCTTTCGTCCCACGCCGAAAACTCCTATTCCTCGGTCACGGGGGTGGCCATTGGCTATCAGGCCAGCCCGGGTACGGAAGTATGGGCGCGCATCGAGACCCTGCGGGGCATTCCCCTGAGTAATGCTGGGGGTCTGGCTGCCCTGACCAACAATGACATGCAGCGGATCATGGAGAATCGGTTTGTGTCCTATCTGGCCTTGGGGTATCTGTCCAAAACCTGGAACCTGCAGGGACCCAGCACCGATCAGATTCCACCCGATAACCATCAATTTGCGCAGTCGGTGTCGCCCCGTCGTTTCAATCTCATTGTGGGAAAAGTGGACGTGCTAGGCCTGTTTGACGACAATGCCTATGCCCATAAGGCCGATGACCAGTTTCTCAACTGGTGTTTCATGACCCATTGCGCCTACGATTTTGCTGCTGATGCCCGTGGCTATACTTGGGGGGTCTCTACTGAGTTGGACTGGGATGACTGGTCCGGTCGTTTTGGCTGGTTTGCCATGCCGATTCTGCCCAATCAACTGGAAATCGATGGGTCCATAGGGCAGCATTTTGGAGTCAATGGCGAGCTGGAACACCGTTGGAGCAGCGGGGACCTAAAGTTCCTTATCTACCAGGGGCGCATGCGTCTGGCCAACTTCGCGAGCTATGGCAATCAGTCGGGGGTCTTCATTCAACAGGCTCCCAAAACCGATGCTAAACGTGGTGGTGCCGGTCTTAACCTGCAACAGGAGTTGGTACCGGGTGTGGGATTGTTTGCGCGTGCCTTCTGGGATGGGGGCAGCAGTGAAACCATGGCCTTTACCGAAGCCGATCGCAGCTTTAGTACCGGCCTTAGCCTGGAGGGGACCCTTTGGGGACGGCCCCGGGACGGGGTGGGTGTGGGGTTGATTCGTAACGAGATCAATACGGCACGTCAGAGTTTTCTGCAAAACGGTAATTACGATCTGTTCATTGGAGATGGTTATCTGAACTATGCGCCCGAGGCGGTTTTGGAAACCTACTATCGCTATGCGCTGGCCGAAGGGGTGCATGTCACCCTGGATTGGCAGGGCATCCAGAATCCGGCCTACAACCAGTTACGCGGTCCTGTGAACATTGTGGGCGTGCGCTTTCACGCCGAGTTTTGAGCGCAAACCCTGCTATCGGGTTTGCGCGCAGAAGTCAGCCGCTTAGCTGTTGACGCGACGCCGGTACTCGCCGGTGGTGGTGTCGATTTCGATTTTGTCCCCGGTTTCGCAAAACAGAGGCACGGCAATCTGAAAGCCGTTTTTGAGGGTGGCGGGCTTGAGCACTTTGCCCGAAGTATCGCCACGCACGGCAGGTTCGGTATAGTCGATTTCCCGCACTAGGGAATTGGGTAATTCAACCGAAATGGGACGACCCTCATACAGCGTGATTTCGCCCGGCATGCCATCTTCCAGATAGTTGAAGGCGTCGCCCAGGCTGTCACGGTCCATTTCAAAGGGATTATATTCCGCATCCACGAACACATAGGAAGGGTCGGCGAAGTAAGAATAGGTCACTTCCTTCTTTTCCAGAATGACCTGATCCAGTTTATCGTCAGCCTTGTAGACGATTTCACTGGCGGCACCCGTGAGCAGGTTTTTGAGTTTCATCTTGACCACGGCGGAGCTGCGGCCACCCTTGTTGTATTCGGCTTTCTGGATGACCATGGGGTCCTTGCCTACCATGATGACGTTGCCGGAGCGGAGTTCTTGAGCCTGTTTCATGTAATCTGTCCCGAAGGGGTCTGAGGAAAGTGGCCAGGAGTGCAGCAAAACGATGTTTGCCCCGAACAGGGGTAGCCTGTTCGATCCCTCCCTTGTAACCCCCGATTATAACAAGCTTTTTGCAAACTGGACAAGCTGACTGGCCAGGTCTGGAGCGCGACTCAGGGTGTGGGCCCAGTCCTGAGCATGGGTTTGCAGGATACGGCGGTGAG
>JAJZHV010000092.1 GCA_021804345.1 Pseudomonadota bacterium
CGGGCGTCAGCCCTGGACCATTTACGGCGTTTTGCCAACCCATTTGTCGGTCTCTACGCTGACCCCAGGGAATGTGTATGGCTCGCTGGCCGGTTTCGTGGGGTTTTATACCGTGCTGTTGGTGGTGGAAATGTTTTTGATGGTGAAATTTGCGCGTCTGGGCCCGGGCAGTCTGGGCACAGGACGCTACCTCAATGAACCCGCTGTGGCGCATTGACGGGCAGCGCACTCAAGGAGAAAGATCATGCTGGACTATCCCACACTGAAGGTCATTTGGTGGTTGTTGGTGGGCGTGCTACTGGTGGGTTTTGCGGTGATGGATGGCCACGACATGGGAGTGGGCACGTTGCTTCCTTTTGTGGGGCGCAACGATCTGGAACGACGGGTGGTGATCAATACCGTGGGGCCCCATTGGGATGGCAATCAGGTCTGGTTCATTACGGCTGGTGGAGCCATTTTTGCGGCCTGGCCCCTAGTGTATGCCACGGCGTTTTCGGGATTCTACTGGGCCATGCTGGCCGTGCTTTGGGCCTTGTTTTTTCGGCCCGTAGGGTTTGATTATCGCAGCAAATTGCACAATCCCGCCTGGCGCCAGATGTGGGACTGGGGGCTATTTGTAGGTGGCGCGGTGCCACCACTCATCTTTGGGGTGGCTTTTGGTAATTTGCTTCTGGGGGTTCCCTTCGGTTTCGATCAAAATCTGGTCTCCACCTATACCGGAACCTTCTGGCAATTGCTCAACCCTTTTGCCCTGCTTGCGGGGGTTGTCAGTTCCTCTATGATCACTTTTCATGGTGCCATTTATCTGTCACACCGTACCGAAGACGAGATCCAGCAGCGTGCCAAGCAGGCTGCGGTTTTTGCCGGCCTGTTGTTGCTGGTCAGTTTCAGCCTTGCCGGCTGGTGGCTGGCGCGCTTCATTCCCGGTTACAGCATCACCTCTGTAATCGATCCTGCAGCCTTGCCAGACCCACTGGCAAAAACGGTGGTGCGTGAAGCGGGCGCCTGGCTGACCAATTACGACAAGATGCCTTTTACCAAAGCCATTCCCCTGCTCACTTATGGGGGTGTGCTACTGGGCCTGATTCTGCAAACCCTGGGGCGCACGGGGTGGGCCTTTGTCCTGTCTTCTCTGGCGATGGCGGGCGTGATTGCCACCGCTGGTTTCTCCATGTTTCCCTTTGTGATGCCCTCTTCCACCATGCCCAACGCCAGCCTGACCGTGTGGGATAGCGTGTCCAGTCGTGGCACGCTGGGGATCATGCTGGTGGCCACGCTGATATTTGTCCCCTTGATCGTGTTTTATACGTCCTGGGCCTATCGTGTCATGGCCGGAAAGGTGACCAAAAAATACGTGGAGCAGCATGAACATTCGGCGTATTAAACCCCTGGGGACAGGGATCTCTGCTTGAGGAGTCAATGATGTGGTACTTTGCTTGGGTACTGGGAATTGGATTTGCGGTGTCACTGGCCATATTGAATGCCCTGTGGGGCGAAAATCAGCAAGCTCGTTTGCACAGTGATACACCAGACGGGGAATGAGTGTTTGGGGGGCCGGTGGGAAGGGCCCCCCTGTGGGAATGGAATTTGATTACAACAAGGAGCACTATCATGAGTAACGTGGGTGGCATCGACAAATGGTTGCGGATTCTGGTGGGAATCGCTTTGGTCCTGATGGCGGCAACCGGAACCGTGGGGGTATGGGGGTGGATTGGCGTCGTGCCCCTGTTGACGGGTGTGTTTGGATTCTGTCCGGCCTACAAGTTATTTGGCTTTTCCTCCTGCCCGATGAAAAAATAATGTCCAGGGGCTAGAGAAAGCGGGCAATGAATGCACCGGTATAGCCCGGAGGCAAGGGGATGCTGACCACATGACCACTTCCGGGCGCCGTCTGGATTGGAAGGGCTTCCTGATTTTCTAGGCTGTCAAGGGTCGTCGTGAAGCTTCCTTGCGGATGAATGACTTCGATCTGATCGCCCACGGAAAAGCGGTTTTTGACGTCAATCTGGGCGCGTCCCTGTGGGGTATACCCCAACACTTCTCCCACGAACAGACTGCGTGCCGACTCTGAGTGACCACGGAGGTAATTCTGGTAGGTGGAATCCGGATGCCGCTCATAAAATCCACCGGTATAACCGCGATTGGCCAGTCCTTCCAGTTTTGCCAGCAACCCAGGGTCTAGCGGCCGTCCAGCCATGGCGTCATCGATGCTCTGGCGGTAAGCCTGGCAGGTTCGGGCCACGTAATAGGCCGATTTGGTCCGTCCTTCAATCTTGAGCGAATTCACGCCCAGGGCAACTAGGGCATGCACGTGCTCGATGGCCCGCAAATCCTTCGAATTCAGCACATAGGTTCCGTGTTCGTCCTCTTCGATGGGAAGTAACTGCCCCGGTCGTTGCGCTTCTTCCAGAAGATAGACTTGCCCCGAGGCAGACTGGTCAGCGGGCTTGACGGTGTAATCCCAGCGACAGGAATTGGTGCAGGTGCCCTGATTGGGGTCGCGGTGATTGAAATAACCGGAGAGCAGGCAGCGTCCGGAGTAGGCGATGCATAAGGCGCCATGAACGAAGACCTCGAGTTCCATGGTGGGACACTGTTGCCGGATTTCCCCGATCTCCTCTAGCGATAGTTCGCGCGATAAAATGACCCGGGTAATGCCGATACGCTCCCAAAAACGCACCGCCGCATAATTGACGGTATTGGCTTGCACCGACAAATGAATCGACACCTCGGGCCAGTGCTCTCTCACCATGGCGATCAAGCCCGGGTCAGACATGATGAGCGCATCCGGATGCAATGCAAGGACCGGTGCCATGTCGGCCAGATAGGTTTTGATCTTGGCGTTATGAGGCAGAATATTGCTGACTAGGTAAAATTTCTTGCCCTGCGCCTGCGTAAGGGCCATGCCCTGCGCCAGGGTTTCCAAGGAACCAAAATCATTGTTACGCACGCGCAGGCTGTAGCGGGGCTGCCCGGCATAGACGGCGTCTGCGCCAAAGGCCAGCGCCGTGTGCAGCATGTGCAACGAGCCGCAGGGGGCCAGTAGCTCGGGCGCTTCAGGCGCCATAGCGCCTCCGGAGCGGCTTCATGCGGGCAAAAAGGATAGCAGTTCTAGGGGGGAAGCGATCATGCCCCGTGCGGGCCATTGTTCGGGGGCCGGGCCCTCACCCAGATAGCCATAGCGGGCAACGATGCCCTGCGCGCCGGCGGCTTGGGCCGCTTGCATGTCGCGGGCATCATCTCCCACATACAGCAAAGCGGGTACTGGAAGTTTCAGTTCCTTGGCGGCTCCGATCAGAGGATCAGGATAGGGCTTTGGGCGCGCATAGGTGTCGCCGCTGACGACGCAACCGGCCCGTTCGTCCAAACCCAGCAGTCGCACCAGAGGAACAGTAAAGCGCGTCAGTTTGTTAGTGACAATGCCCCAGGGGATCTTCCGGGTATCCAGCACGCCAAGCAATTCCAAAACCCCGTCGAACAGACGGGTATCCACGCAAAGGTGGTCGTGGTACAGGGCCAGAAATTCATCCCGGAGTTCTTCGTAGTAGGGGTCGGAGGGAGACAGGTCAAAACCGGCTTTGAGGAGCCCTCGGGCGCCATGAGAGGCTAGGGGGCGGAGCGTGCCCAGGGGCAACGCCGGGCGGTCGTAACGCAAGCGCAGTGTGTTCAAGGCCCAAGCCAAGTCGGGGGCCGTATCGGCCAGAGTGCCGTCCAAATCGAACAACACCCCCAGGGTGGGTGCGCTGGCCTTCAGGAATCCTGCCATCACGTGCGGCGACAGTGCAGAAGGTAATTGACCCCGGTGTCCTGGCCCAAAAAATAACGCTGGGTAAACGGGTTATATCCCATGCCCTTGAAGTGTTCGGGCACCAAACCAGACTGGCGGGCCATTCGGGCCAATTCGGAGGGTTTGATGAAACGCGCGTAATCGTGGGTTCCCTTGGGCAGCAGTTTAAGCAGGTATTCTGCACCGAGCACGGCCATCAGATAGGCGCGAGGATTGCGGTTGAGCGTGGAAAAAAACACGTGGCCTTGGGGTTTGACCAGTTGCGCGCAGGAAATAATGGTGCTGAGGGGGTCCGGCACATGTTCCAGCATTTCCATGCAGGTCACCACATCAAAGCGCGCAGGATGGGCCAGGGCCATGTCCTCTGCGCTGATCAGTTGGTAATCGACCGACAGGCCGGATTCCAGCAAGTGCAAGCGGGCCACCCCCAAGGGTTTGTCCGCCAGATCGATGCCAGTGACCAGGGCTCCGCGCTGTGCCATGGACTCGGCTAGGATGCCGCCCCCACAACCCACGTCCAACACCAGCTTGCCTTTCAGGGAGGCTGCCTGATCAATCCACTCCAGACGGAGTGGATTGATGTCGTGCAACGGCTTGAACTCGCTGTTGGGATCCCACCAGCGGTGAGCCAGGGCGCTAAACTTGTGGAGTTCAGCCGGGTCCTGATTAGTTTTCAATGATGATCTCGGCACGGCGGTTTTGAGCGCGACCGGCCTTGGTTTTGTTGCTAGCCACAGGGTCTTTCTCGCCCCGGCCTTCGGCTTCGATCCTATAGGCGGAAACACCTTTGCTCACCAGATAGGCCTTGACGGCTTCTGCGCGCTGCAGGGAGAGTTTCTGGTTGTATTTTTGTGTGCCGATGGCATCGGTGTAACCCACCACTTTGACGGACTTGATAGAGTCTGTGCCGGACTGGTTGGCTTTGGCCAGTTCCTCATCGATGTGTGTCTTGCCTTCTGGCTTGAGGATGGCCTTGTTGAAATCGAACAGGGCATCTGCAGAAAGGACGATTTTGTCATGTTTGACCACAGGCGCTGGTGCCGGGGCGGGGGCTGGTGCCGGGGCCGCAACGGGTGCGGCTACCACGGGTGCGGGGGCTTCTGCTTTAGGCGCCGGTGCGTGCTGACCGCAATTGACTGTGGGGGCGGCACTCATGTCCCCAGCTCCGGTGCCCCAGCATTCGCCAAAGTTGTCGTGCACCACGGAACCGTTGGCGGAGCGCACGATGGTGGGATACATGAGGTCGTCAGCCCGGGCAGCTGTGCCACCGATAGTGCCAAGGGCAATACCCAGGGCGAGCGTGACAGCGTTGAGGCGGGTTGCGTTCGGGGAGTGTTTCATTGCAATGGTCTCCAAATTAAAGTAAAGGGTTGACGAGCAGACATCTGTTTTTGTGGTCATTTTGCAGGGACCCTCTTCGTCGGAGGGATGAGCGGTTGACCCGGACTTCCGACCGATTCTGCAGTGATGTATACAGCCAGCTCCCTCATTATAAAGGATTCTGAAATTTCATGGTTATGTTATGATTTGATGTTTTGAAGGCGCATGAATCCTCTGCGCACGCGACCCCTATCTTATGACCCCATTCGCCAAGGAAACACTCCCCGTCAGTCTGGAAGATGAAATGCGTCGTTCCTATCTGGAATAC
>JAJZHV010000093.1 GCA_021804345.1 Pseudomonadota bacterium
CGGCCTCGACGACCTCCAGGCGCAGGTCTGAGTCCAGCAGTGCTTCTAGGGCCGTGCGTAGTTTTTCCTGGTACCCCAGAAGGTGCTTTTGCCCGGGTTGCAGTCGCAGTTGCAATACTCCCTTGGCGAAGGAGATGAACTCGGCATGGCGCGCCAGTTCCTGAGCCATTCCCATCCCCTCCAGACGTTTGACCAGCGCCGGCCAGTCCCTGAAGGAAAGCGGTGGTTTGCCGCCTTCCGAACGCAGGTGCGGCGTTGGTCCGGTGGGCGGGGGGACTAACTGAACCGGGGCAGTTGGGGTGCTTGTTGGGGAGGTGGATGGCCAGGGAGCAGACCCCGGAGCAAAGGCCAGCATGCGCAACAACGCCATACGGAATCCGGCACTTTCTTCGGGTGCCAAGGGTAGATCCTTGCGCGATTGCACAGCAATCTGGTAGAGCAATTGCAACGCGGCCGGGGTCCAGCATGCGCTCAAGGGTAGCAAGTCTTCTTCGATGCCTAGGCTGTGGCGTTGTTCTGGCATGCGCTGCACCAGAGACAGGTCATGAAACAGATGCGCCAGTTCCTGCAGGGCCCGATCGAAGGATAAACTGTGCTGAGTCATGTCCTGGGTTCGGGCCATCAAGACCGGCGCATCCTGCTGCGCCAGGGCCCGTAACAGACCCAGCAACACCTCGCGCTCGATGGTTCCCAGCATTTCATGCACGGGGGCGGTTTGTACCTGCCCTCCTCCATGGGCAATAGCCTGGTCCAGCAGGCTCAAGGCATCGCGCACGCTGCCTTGAGCCGCTCGGGCAATCAAGGCCAGGGCGGCGCTGTCGTAGGGGATCTGTTCTTGCTGCAAGATCTCCTGCAAGCGCTGTGCAATCAACTCGGGAGGCATTTGGCGCAAGGCAAACTGCAAACAGCGGGACAAGACCGTGACGGGTACTTTTTGCGGATCGGTGGTGGCCAGAATGAATTTCACGTGCTCCGGCGGTTCTTCCAGGGTTTTGAGCATGGAATTGAACGCGGAGCGGGACAGCATATGCACTTCATCGATGATGTACACCTTGAAGCGTCCTACCACGGGCAGATACTGGGCGTTATCCAGCAACTCCCGCATTTCTTCCACCTTGGTGTTTGTGGCTGCGTCGACTTCCAGCAGATCCGGAAAGCGCCCCTGGTCGATGCTGCGGCACGCCGAACAGTGATCGCAGGGGGTAGCGCTAACCCCGCCTTCACAGTTAAAACACTTGGCCAGTATTCTGGCCAGGGTGGTTTTTCCCACCCCGCGCGTGCCGGTAAACAGGTAGGCATGGTGCAACCGGCCGCTTTGCAAGGCATTGCGCAAGGCCTGAACCACCGGTTGCTGACCGATCAGTTCGGAAAAGTGGTGCGGACGCCACTTGCGCGCCAAGGCCTGCGTGGTATGCGCCATGAGGTGTCCGCGAACCTCAGTACCAGTGCGTCAAACGCACTTGATAGAAATTCATTCCCGGATTGGGGTTTTGCAACCCCGCGTTGGACAGGTGCTGGAAGCGCAACATCATATCCCAATCATGTTGTGGCCCCAGGGACAAACCAGCCCCCACATGATCGCCAAACTGGAAATGGGTGCTCATGTTACGGCCGTTGTAGATTTCGTGGTCGCTGATATAGTGCACACCGACGGCCAACTCGGCAAAGGGAACGACGGTTCCGCTGGCTTGGGCGGGTACGATACGCCACACTGGCGTGACTCCAAAATCATTGACCTCGTGATTTCCACCTGCGGCGTCGTGGGGTGTCCAACGACCAACTCCCACATCCCAGTACCCCGTCAGATTCCAGGGTTGGTCCGTAAACCAGCGTTGGTCCCAGGACCGCGACCAGGATAAACGTTCCATGGTCGTGTGGTATCCGTAACCCGCTTCCACAGAAACACCATCGGCCGCACAAAGCGATCCTGACAGCAGGGCAAGCGCCCAAAATGCATGCTTGGCTTGATTCATGAAGCTTTCCAGAGCTCTAGATAAGGAATGACAAAGATGTTGGAAGAGGCGAGCCCTAACCCCGGCACTTGCAGGATTTAGCTGTGGCTGCTCCCTTCCGGACCTGACCAGGTTCACTAGACTGCAATGCGGGGAGGCCCGCCAACTTGAGAGGATGCGGGAAAACGCAATGGAATTCAAGTTTTTTTGGAATGACCTGTTCTTCCTGCCGGGCTCCCTGCCCCCAAACCCTGCGCGGAAGAGGGTTTGCGCCCACTGATTACGCTGGAACCGCCGGAACCCGCTCCAGGATCATGAAGGTCATATCGTAGGCATTGCGTTCGTCTTGCGGGCGAAAAGTTTGGCTGACCACCGCCCAATGGGTTGCAGAACACTCGGGAAACCAGGTGTCCCCCAACACTTCCCCATGAATCTGTGTCAGATAAATGCGTTGGGCCAGGGGCAGGGCACAGGTGTAGAGTGTTCCGCCTCCGATGACGAACACCTCTGGAACCTGGGCACAGCGCTGCAGGGCCGCGCTCAGGGAGGTGACTACCTCGCAGCCTGGGGCCGCACAATCCGGATTCTGGCTGATGACGATATTGCGCCGTCCGGGTAAGGCCTTGCCGATAGCCTGATGCGTTTTCCGGCCCATCACGATGGGCGCACCCCAGGTGGTGGCCTTAAAGAACGCCAGATCTGCCGGCAAATGCCAAGGCATGGTGTTGTTGGCCCCAATCACCCGCTGCGGGGTCATGGCAACGATCAGGGAGAGTATGGGTTTGGACATGGCGTTTTCCTTTGCAGCCTGCATTATGCCTGAGCCTGCAGGACGGCTAGTGCGGATGGCACCCAACAGCTCTGGTATAATGCCCAGTCAACCATATTTTCCAGACCCCTTCTGCGGGTCGAGGGCTCTTGTGACCGGCTGCACCGAAACTTCCACGCCCCCTGTCTGGGCACGTTTACCAACCCCGTACGGGGAATTTTCCGCCTGTACCTTTTCCTGCGCAAACCAGTCTCATTTGGTCCTGCAAATGGGAGAAGTGGCTGGAAAACCCGATGTGCTGGTCCGCATTCATTCCGAATGCCTGACCGGCGATGTTCTAGGCTCGCTGCGCTGCGATTGCGGCCCTCAACTTCAACTGTCCCTCAAAATGATCGGTCAGGTGGGACGGGGGGTCGTGGTATACCTGCGAGGACAAGAGGGGCGGGGCATCGGCCTGACCCAAAAACTGGCCGCCTATCAACTGCAGGATCAAGGCCTAGACACGGTGGATGCCAACCTGCATTTAGGGTTGCCCATTGATGCCCGCACCTACGAGGCTGCCGCTGCCATCTTGCAGGCCCTGGGGCTGACCTCCCTGCGACTGCTCACCAACAACCCCGACAAGATCGCACAACTCAATCAGGCCCCCTTATCCGTGGTGGAACGGGTTGCATTGCAAGTGCCCCTGCAACCAGAAGCCTTGCGTTATCTGCAGACCAAACGGGAGCGGATGGGCCACCTGCTGGATCTGGCGGACTAAGGAAACCCAAACTCTGGAGGTTTTGTGTTACTGCAACTACTCGAATTAGCCGGTTGGCCCAGCATCCTGTTGTTGGCCGCCTCGCTATTGGGGTTGGCCATCATTCTGGAACGCAGCATGAGCCTGCGCAGCAACCGGGTTTTGCCCCCTGGATTATTACAACAGGTTTTGGACGATGTGCACGCTCAGGGTGCCACCTCAGCGCTGCTGCAACGCCTGGAGCAGGGCTCAGCCCTTGGACGCATTTTTGCTGCCGGCCTGCGCAATGAACATCAATCCCGCGAGACCATGAAAGAATCCATCGAAGAGGCCGGGCGGGCTGTGATGGTGGATCTGGAACGGTCCCTGAGCACCTTGGGCACCATTGCCAGCATCAGCCCTCTGCTGGGGTTATTCGGCACGGTGGTGGGAATGATCATGCTGTTCGGCCATCAATCCTCGGCCGGAATCAACCCGGCTGATCTGGCGCAGGGTATTTCCTATGCGTTGTATAACACTGCCTTGGGTTTGGTGGTCGCCATGCCAGCCATGATCTTTTATCGCTTGTTTCGGGCCCGGATCGATCGTTTGATCGTGGAAATGGAACAACAGGCCATCAAACTGGTGGAAGTCCTGCATGGAGACCGCCAATTGTGAACTTTCGCCGTGGGCAACCCCGTGAGGAACCTGAAATCAACCTCATTCCCATGATCGACGTTCTGCTGGTGATTCTCATCTTCCTGATGGTCACCACGCGCTTCAATCTGGAGCGTGGTTTACACATCACCCTACCGCGCAGCCAGGCCGGCGCATCCCAGGAGGCAAGTAATCGCTGGATCGAAGTCCAGGTCCAGTCCAACGGACGGCTTTGGATTGGCTCGCGGCCCCAGGATCATCCCACCCGTGCCACCCTCCTGCAGGAACTGCAAACCGCGGCCACAGGCCAGAAGGACCCAGTGGTACTGATCCGGGCCGATCAGCAAGCCACCCACGGACAGGTCATGGCCGTGCTCGAGGCCGCACAGGCCTTGGGGTATCGACGCATCACCTTTTCCACGCAACCGCTTGCCGACGTTCCTGCCCCCTAAGCCATGGAACACTGGTTGCAACGGCAATGGTATGGGCGCACCACAGCGCCCTGGTGGTTACTTCCCGCCAGCGCACTGTACGGGCTGGTCTTCCGGCTTCGTCGCTGGCTTTATCGACGCGGTTATCTCCCGCAGATTCGGGTAGCGGTACCCGTATTGATTGTCGGCAATATCACCGTTGGAGGAACCGGCAAAACCCCGCTCACCATGGCACTAGTGCAGGCACTGCAGGCCTGCGGTTGGCACCCGGCTATTCTAAGCCGGGGTTACGCCGCTCAACACACCGGCGTTCGACACATCCAGGCTCAGGATGATCCCTATCAATGGGGGGATGAAGCCGTATTGATGGCACAGCACACCCAGGTACCCATCTGGGTTGGGCGCCAACGTCCTGCCGTTGCCCAGGCCCTGTTGGCCGCCCATCCCGAGGTGGACCTGCTGGTTTGCGATGATGGACTGCAGCATCTGGCCCTTGCCCGGGATGTGGAATTGATCGTGCTGGATGGCGCCCGCCAGGTGGGCAATGGAGCCCTGTTACCCGCCGGCCCGCTACGCGAGCCGGTGCAACGACTGCAGCAGGCCACTGCCCTCATCGTTCAGGGCAGCCCCTTAGAATGCCAAGAAATCACACAGCGCTATGCTCCCCTGCCGCCTCTCTTCGCCCTGCAATTGCGTGCCCGGCACTGGGTAAACGTGACCCAACCACAGCAAACCAGAGCACTGGATTTTTTTGGTCACACCCCCTGTCACGCGGTGGCCGGGATTGGCAACCCCGAACGATTTTTTGCCCTGCTGCGTCAGTATGGCATCCCCATCCAGGCCCATGCCTTTCCT
>JAJZHV010000094.1 GCA_021804345.1 Pseudomonadota bacterium
GCGCATTTGCTGGGTAATGGTGGAACCCGAGTGTTCCTTCCATTCCCACACCTTTTCCAGAAAAGCCTCCCGTCCCATGGTTCGGCGTTCCAGTCCCTGGGCTTCCAGTTGTCGTTCCACGACAATCTGGGTCGCAATGCCCGCATGGTCGGTGCCCGCTTGCCACAGGACGTTATCGCCCATCATGCGGCGATAACGCACCAGGCTATCCATCAAGGTATGCTGGAACGCATGCCCCATGTGCAGGGTTCCCGTCACATTTGGAGGGGGGAGCAAAATACAATAGGCGGGAGCATCAGGCGCCATGGAGGCTTTGAAATAATCGCGGCTTTCCCACTCGGCGTACCAATGAGATTCGATGGGATGGGGATCAAAACTTTTTTCAAGGTCCATGGCTGGGCTATTTAGGGGCAAGGTTGTGAGAGTGGATTTCGAATCCGCGGTCGCGATAGTGGATATAGCGTTCGCGGGCTTGCTGACGATCGCTGTCGTCCAAGCCGACAATTTCTACCAGGCGCTCGAAGCGGGTAAAAAAGGGGGACCGCAGGGGATGCAAATTGATCAGCAGTTGATGAATCGAGGGCTCCTGATCCAACCCATCAATGATGATGGGGGTTTCCGGACAGAGGGGACTGTCAGAACAACAATGGGGGATGAAGCCGGCCTCGGGGTGGGTCCATAACCGTCGATCCAGATCCTGCGCCAAGGCAGGAGTTTCGGTGCGGATCCAGATCTGCATGTTCTGGCCCCAGGCCTTTTTGACCAACTGCAGGACAACCGGCATTTTGTCCGTCACATGGGTGTAAAAATCAATCCGTGTCACAGGACCATCAACGCGCGCATTGTTGGATCAAGTAGTGGCAAAACAGCTTTACCGGACGCCCGGTGGCCCCTTTCTCCTTGCCGGCGCGATAGGCCACCCCGGCAATGTCCAGGTGAGCCCAGCGCATGCTTCTGGTGAAATTGGCCAGAAAACAGGCGGCCGTAATGCTGCCCCCAGGACGCCCCGCCACGTTGGCCAGGTCGGCAAAGTTGGACTTCAGTCCTTCCTGATACTCCTCCCATAGGGGCATGGGCCAAGCCCGGTCTCCCGTGGTATTGCCCGCGGCCTGCAACTCGGCCAGCAAGCCCTCGTCATTGGCAAACAAACCGCTGGCTTCGTGTCCCAGGGCAATCACACAAGCGCCGGTGAGGGTGGCCACATCGATCAGGGCTGCGGGCTCATAGCGTTGAGCATAGGTCAGGGCGTCACATAAAATCAGGCGTCCTTCCGCATCGGTGTTGAGAATTTCGATGGTTTTTCCAGACATGCTGCGTACGATATCGCCCGGGCGAGTGGCATTTCCATCAGGCATGTTTTCGCAAGTGGGAACAAGACCGATCACATTGATGGGCAACTTCATTTCGGCAACGGCTTGCAGGGTGCCAAACACGCTGGCGGCTCCGCACATGTCAAACTTCATTTCGTCCATGTCCGGTGCGGGCTTCAGTGATATTCCTCCGGTATCGAAGGTGATTCCCTTGCCCACCAGCACCACGGGTTTTTTCTTTTTGTCCGTGCCCTGGTAATGCAGGGCGATCATCTTGGGCGGTTGCCGGCTGCCGGCAGACACCGCCAGCAGGGCTCCCATGCCCAGTTTCTCCATATCGCTGCGCTCCAGCACGTCTACCTTCAGTTTCCACTGTTTGCCCAGGGCTTTGGCACGCTCGGCCAAGTAGGTGGGGGTACAGAGGTTTGGTGGTAGATTGGCCAGATCGCGGGCCAGATCCTGGCCGTTGGCAACGGCAGTGGAACGCTGCAGCAACGTTTGTAGTACCGAGGGTTTGAGAGCGGTGGAGGGCGGCAACTGGATTTCCGTGAGGGTGCAAGGGGGGTCCTGTTGGTCAGCCACGCGGGTGATGCGATAAGCGGTTTCCCGTGCCACCCCGATCAGTTGTTCCAGCTTCCAGGCCTCATCCCGTCCCTTGACCGGAACTTCGGCCAGACAAAACAGGGCGTTGGTGGCGCCTGTGCCGTCCAGTGCGTTCACGGCGCTGCGCACCAGGGTGCGAAACTCACGCTCTTCCAGGGCTTTTCCGGGTCCTGCTGATACCAGTAAAACCCGGGCTGCAGCTATGTCTGAAAGGTGGTGCAACAACAGGGTTTTCCCTACCCGGGCCGGGAGATCTCCCTGTTTGAGCAGTTGGCTCAGAGCCTGAGCGCTGGCCTGATCCAGGATCTTGGCGCTGGGAGTCAGTTTTTTTCCTTCCACGACGCCTACCACAAGGCATCCGGTGCGAACCTTTTCGATTGATTGGTTTTTTATGCTAAATTCCACGTGTGGAGTCTCCGGGTGATGGGCTGATGGGGCACCAGACCGCTGCTCAGGGTGATCTCTGGTGCGCAAAGTTCGGGTGCTGGTCTGTCGACAATCCTGTTGCGGCAGCACCGATCTTGCAGGCGCCTGCGACAGAATGGAAATGAAAACGGAAATTATCGCGGTAAATCCTGTCAAAAGTCAAAGCCCGGGCGGTTTTTGTGATTTTTAGTCGAACCTTGCGCAAGGAATTCACCCGCGCTGCCTTGATGGCGTTGCTGGTGCTCATGTCCATCCTGTTAACGGTAACAGTGGTGAAGTTGCTGGGCATGGCAGCCGGTGGGGCCTTGTCTGGCGATGCGGTCGTGGCCATGCTGGCCTTTGGGGCACTGACCTATTTGCCGGTTATTTTGTCGGCTTCGGTGTTTACCGCACTGCTCATTACCCTCAGTCGGGCCTATCGCGATTCCGAAATGATCATCTGGTTGAGTTCGGGAGTCAGTTTATCTCGCTTTGGCTGGCCGGTATTGCGCTTTGCCATCCCCATGGCTTTAGTGGTGGCACTCATGAGCCTGTTGGTTTCTCCCTGGGCCATTGGCAAGCGCTCAGACTATCAAACGCGTCTGGATAGTCGAGATGAAACCGCTCAAATCACACCTGGCGTATTTCGCGAGTCACGCCAGTCTGACCAGGTTTTTTTTGTGGATGCGCTGAGCACCAACAAGGATACGGTCTCCAACGTGTTCGTGCAGTCGGTGCAGGAGCATAAGGTGGGCGTGATCGCGGCGGACAAGGGGTATGCCACCACCTATCCCAATGGGGATCGTTTCATCGTGTTGCAACGAGGACGGCGCTACGAGGGTGAACCCGGCACAAAAAATTATACTTTGGTGGACTTTGAGCAGGCTGAGTTACGGATCGACCAGAAAGGCGTCAGCGCCGCAGCGCTCTCGGTGAAATCCATGAGTTTTCCCCAGTTGCTGAAACATCCCAGTTTGGACGGATGGGGGGAGATTCATTGGAGAATTGGTCTGCCCGTGAGCTTGCTGGTCCTTTCCTTGTTTTCCATTCCTCTGTCTTACGTCAATGCTCGCGGTGGACGTTCCACCAACATGATCTTTGCTTTACTGACGTACATGGTGTACTACAACACCATGAGTATTGCACAGGCTTGGGTGGTGCAAGGGCGACTATCCCCTGCGCTGGGGATCTGGCCGGTGCACCTAGTGTTCCTTATTCTGGCTCTGTTGCTGCTCAAGCGCCGGCAATGGGTCTTTTCCTTGCGCTGGGTTGTGCAACACTGGCGCCATCGTCGCATGCCCGCTGCCACGAGCCCGTCCACAGTATCTTCGCCCATGAAACCGGACTGATTCTAAAAAAGGTTTTCGGTAATTTTGCAATTTACCCCGAAAAACCGCCGGAACTCGGCTATAATCACCACCCTTCGGAGAGGTGGATGAGCGGTTTAAGTCGCACGCCTGGAAAGCGTGTTTAGGGTAATACCCTAACGCGGGTTCGAATCCCGCCCTCTCCGCCAACAGATTGAAAACAAACTAACTTTTTATAGCGTTCCGATTCTGACTTTAAGCCAAAACTTCAAAAACCCTCAGTTTTAAAATCCAACTGTCCCCGTTTTGGCTCCGATTTTCTCAATCTTGCTCAATCGATCTCATTTCGTCTGTTCCCGTTTTGTCCAATCACTAAGGCAAGGATTCACATTGTCAGCAATCGACACTAGACAGCAGGCATGCAATCCTTGATGCACGCGGAAACTGACCCACCGCCAAACGTGATGGAACAATACTCACAAAATTGACCCAGGAAATAGGTCTGTTGGATCCTGATCACCAGGACATTTCGTAACTGCTACACAATCCTCCCCCAAACACATCCTACCCAGACTACTGGCGCCACCTTGGTGCTATCGCTTCCAAAAATAGTTTTCAAAAGTTCACCAAAAAATGCTCAAACCCGCCGATTACACATCCGTGCAAAACAATTGACGTAGGTGCGTGGGCCGGAACGGGTGAGCTTGACGAACATGTCGTCACTATAGCTCAGAAAAACATGTCAACTCCTATGTTCAAAGAAATGACGTGTCACTACACAGCTCGAGTCGAAAAACAGACCTAAGGTCCTGCCGTGACACGACTTCTGGCCGAAATCGGCCCTCCCGGACGTCGAACTTGGGGGGCCATGGCCTCAAAAAGACGAACAAAAACACCGAACTATGCTGAATATTCAGCCACGCAGAAGGTCTTGAGTTCGGTTCATTGACACGATCGGGGCCAATGGTGGAAGAGAACATATTGAATATCTCACATATGTGAAACGATGCTGAATGGAAGTAAGTATTGATTTTATGGGACGGGCCGGGCACAATCGATATTGCAGAGAAAATTTTCTGCTCTTGGACTGCCCGTTGCCGACTGTGAACCTGCAGCTCATCGAACGGTGGCAGCTCGACTCGACCGCGGCCTTCGCCGGGCCGGAGACGGCACCTGACAACCTGTGCGGTGCGCATCGAGTAGGCTCGATACTTTGGGGCATTCATTTAAACCAAAGGCTGTAAGCATGAGCAAGAGCACTAAAATAACTCCAGGCGATTTCAACCTTATCCGAAACGACAAAGACCTGCAGTTGGTCAAGGGGATATCGCGCCGCACATTCCTGAAATATACCGGCGGGGCGATCGGCTGTGTGTCCTTGGGATCTTTGGTTACCGGTTGCGGCGGCGGCCAGGATCCCATTCAGCAATACCCGATTGATCCGAAGGTCACGACAACGCTCGACCGGATGATCAAATTCCCGATCCCCTCAGCAGGGCTGTCCCCAAACGGTGGTCAGGCTCTTCAGAAATATCAACTCAACCAGGTCCAACAATACGACACCTTGGGCTACGGCGCCTGGTCGTTCGGGGCGCCTCTCCCGATGGTGCAGCGCACGGATCTCATGCCTGATGGCTACAGCCAACCGACGCCAACCAGAATTACCAGGTTC
>JAJZHV010000095.1 GCA_021804345.1 Pseudomonadota bacterium
GCTCTGGTCTGACACGCCCGGTGGGACGACTTGCCGGCGCATTACCACGCCCTTTGAGAGACCGTTCCATCCGGCGTTGACGCGCGGCAGAAGGGGGATCTTGAACCACGCTGGCAAAAGATGCAGAAAATAGCGCATCTTCCACCCGCGCAGAAACCGATTCGCCATGCTTGCAGCCGCAGCTCGAGTCCCCTGAAGGGGAAGCAGCTGAAACGGGGGCGTCGCCACGTGCGGCACGCCGTGCCTGGGTTGCACTGGGGGAAGCAGCACCCTTCCCTCCAGCTATGGCACTCTTCCCGTTCAGGGAGAGTGCGCGTCGCCTGGCGAGAGCCGCTTCTCGTCCACTGAGACGCTCCCCCACGACGGTTGCAGTCGCTTCACTCATGATTTGTTTTCCTTGATGGCTTCAGCAGTTGAACATTAGGTCGCCACATCGGGCACCATAATGTCCTGCCCGTGTTGCCAACTATAGGGAGTAAGTTGCATAATAAAAAATGAATAATATTTATTATTTCCATTTAAATTACTTAATGGAACAAATTTAGGGCATGGAACCTTCCTCATGAATGTGACATTTCGCCAACTGAGGCTGCTGGAGGCTGTGGCCCGCAATTCAAGTTTTACCCGCGCATCGAAGGAACTCCACCTGACCCAACCGGCCGTGTCGACCCAGATCAAGCAACTGGAAGAAGAAGTCGGCATGGCACTGTTCGAGCAAATCGGGAAGAAGATATTCCTGACAGAAGCCGGCAAGGAGATGTACGCCTTCAGCCGCAACATCGCCCAGCAATTCCGCGATATCGAATCCGTGATCGATGACATGAAAGGGGTGAAACGTGGGTCATTGGCCCTGACAGTCACAAGTACCGGCAAGTACTTTGCCCCTTACCTGCTAGCCGCTTTTATCAACAGATATCCTGGAACCCAGGTCAATCTGTCCATCACCAACCGGGAAAAAGTAGTTCAGCAGTTGCACGAAAACATCCCTGACATGGTAATCATGGGCACCCCCCCAGAAAATATGGAACTGGAAGCCCAGGCCTTCATGCAAAACCCGCTGGTGATCATTGCGCCCCCGGACCATCCATTGGTGGGCCATAGCCGCGTACCCCTTAGCCGCCTGGTGGAAGAAGACTTCATTCTGCGCGAACAGGGGTCGGGAACAAGAAATGCCACTGAACGTTTCTTTCAGCAACGTGACATCAAGCTCAAATCCCCCATGGAAATGACCCGAAACGAGGCCATCAAGCATGCCGTCATCGCAGGGCTGGGGCTTGGTATCGTATCCCTGCACACACTGGAATTCGAACTTGCCTTGGACCGCATTGCCATCCTTAGCGTGGAGGGCTTTCCCATCATGAAGGAGTGGTACCTGGTATACCGCAGCGGCAAACGCGTGTCCCCTATCGCCCAGGCATTTCATGAATTTGTCCTGACTGAAGCGGAAAACATCATGAAGCACCCCCAACCCAAACCGATCATCCGGTCGCGCCGCCGCGTGACCCGTTCATAATCCAGTCGAGAGGAAGTCCGACCGTGTCCTTCATCCAAGTCACCAGCCTTCCCCTGCAGGGCAAGCGTGTTTTTGTCCGCGCCGACCTCAACGTGCCCATGAAAAATGGCGAAATCACCTCCGACGCAAGAATTTCCGCCTCCATGGACACGCTTCTTTACTGCCTTGCCCAAGGGGCAAAAGTCATGGTCACATCCCATCTGGGCCGACCTACCGAAGGGCAGTTCAACGAAGAAGACTCTTTGAAGCCCGTTGCGGACAACATCTCACAAGGTCTGGGGAAATCTGTCCGCCTGGTTCGCAACTGGGTCAACGGCTCCTTCTCTGTGGCCGATGGGGAGCTTGTGGTACTGGAAAACTGTCGTTTCAATACGGGTGAAAGCACCAACTCAGAAGCACTTTCCCGTAAGTATGCATCCCTTTGTGATGTATTCGTGATGGATGCCTTCGGCACTGCCCACCGAGCAGAAGCCTCAACCAGTGGAATTGCCAGATTTGCAGCCATGGCCTGCGCCGGTCTGCTTGTCACGAGAGAACTGGAAGCGCTTAGCAAGGCACTGGCAAATCCCGCACGTCCCTTGGTAGCCATCGTTGGTGGATCAAAAGTATCCACCAAGCTGTCATTGCTGGAAACATTGTCCGACAGGGTTGATCAATTGATCGTAGGCGGTGGGATCGCCAATACCTTCCTGGCTGCGACAGGATTGAAGATTGGTCGCTCCCTGTGCGAGCCCGCACTGATTCCCGATGCCAGGCGGATCATGGACAAAATGGCCAGAAACGGAATCTTGATTCCACTGCCCACTGACGTCATGGTGGGCAAACGTCCCGATCAAGCTGAGCCCGCCATTCTCAAGGATGTACGCCTGCTAGCCGAGAATGACATGATTCTCGACATCGGCCCCGATAGCGCCCGAACCTTGGCTGACCATATCCAGAAGGCAGGTACCGTGGTCTGGAACGGGCCAGTGGGCGTGTTCGAGCTCGACCCGTTCGGAGAAGGTACACGAGTGCTGGCCAACGCCATTGCCAACACCACCGCCTTTACGCTGGCTGGGGGAGGCGATACCATCGCCGCGATCCAGAAATACGGCATCCAGAACAAAGTGTCTTACATTTCAACCGCAGGTGGCGCTTTTCTGGAATACATGGAAGGCAAGGCCCTTCCCGCCATTACTGCCCTCGAACAACGCGCCATACCCTAATCAATCTTCCTGAGCCTCCCCCTCAATATATTGGATTTGATTTATTGTTCCCATAAATAATTAAGACTGTTTTTTATGGGTTTTAGATCATAGGATTGAGACAAAGAAGGGGTATTTCGCTACTGAACAGACCCCAAGGCCCGAAACATAGGGCACTGATCGACTCGAATCCAGACATCCCACGCGGGTTGCCCGGGTGTTACAGGAAAAACGACGACATGGATAAATTGACGGCCCTTCTTCCGGCCATGCCGCTGCTTTCTGCCGTACTGGTGGGCCTATCGGCCAGGCGACTGGGGCGGAGCACTGCGCGCCTGAGCGTCACATTCAGCGCCATCAATGTGCTGTGCTTCATCACGCTCTTTGCCATGTACTTTTCATCTCCCCACCCCCACTGGGTTTCATTCGGTCCAGCCTGGGGCAGCCTGTACCTCGACCCGCTCTCGGCCATCATGGGCCTCACCGTTGCAGCCATCAGCCTGGCAGTCCACGTCTATTCCATCAGGTACATGGCGGAGGAACCCGGTTATGCCCGCTTCTTTGCCCTTCTGGACCTCATGACCGCCACCATATTGCTGATGGTGACTGCCGGCGATCTCATCACTCTGGTGATAGCGTGGCACCTCGTGGGTGTACTGCTTTACTTTCTTCTGGGGCACGATTCGCAACGGGTCACTGCACAGCGCTATGCCTTCTGGACATTCATCACTTACCGGTTGGGCGATTTTCCACTCCTGATTGCAGCCATTCTGCTTTACCAGAACTATGGCACCGTTTCCCTTCCAGTCCTGTTTGAACGAATCACTGCCGCCCCTGATGCCCACGCGGTACTGGGCCTACCCCTGACCACAGTCACCGGCCTCCTGATTGCCCTCGCCGCCTTCGCACGCTCAGCTCAGTTTCCATTGCACATCTGGCTACCGTACACCATGGAAGGACCAACGCCGGTTTCCGCATTGATGCACGCGGGCATCGTCAATGCCGGCGGTTTCATTTTCAATCGTTTTGCCCCTGTATTCATGCACGCCAGCGAAGCGCTGCACCTGACCTGCATTGTGGGTCTGGTGACAGCCATACTTGGTTCCGTCCTAATGCTGACCCAGAATGACGTCAAAAAGTCACTGGGTTACTCCACCATGGGGCAAATGGGTTTCATGTTCGTGGAATGTGGGGTGGGCGCTTTTTCCCTGGCCATCTATCACCTGATTGCGCACGGTTTGTTCAAGGGTACCCTGTTTCTCGGCGCAGGCGGCGTGATCAGCAACGCGCGAAAGCACGATGGCATCCCACATGACGAGGTCTACACCTTCGTAGTAGAACGCAAGCCGGTCACATCCCGCCTGCCTTGGGTCATGGCAGCCGCCATCACCGTCGTGGTCCCACTGCTGGTGCTCGGATTGTCCCACTGGCTGGTTGGCGGCCTGCTCGTAGGCCAGCAGGGGGCCATCATCCTCCTCTTTTTTGGATGGGTCACCGGAGCACAACTCCTGTTTGCCACCTATCGCCTAAGCGTCGAGAGTCCCTGGCGCCTGATGGCCATGATCATCCTTTCTCTGGTCATTGTGGTGGCAGGCTATACAGTCATCGAACATGCCTTTGATCTCCTTCTCTACCCTGACCGCACGATGAGCCAAATGGTCTATGCTGCTGCCAGCATCCCCTTGGCCACCTTTGAAGTCGTCGTGGTGATTCTCTCTCTGGCCATAGTACTGGGATGGCTGGCCACCTACTACACCACAGCCAATGGCCGTTCCGGTAATGAAAACACCTCGCCCTTCAGGCTGGCTTTCTACTCCCTGATCACTCGCGAGCTGTACGTTTCTGACGTGTATGCCTGGATAGCACAATCGATTCTGGGATTGTCCAAACAGCTGAACATCTGGTCGAGGTGGGTCTGATGGGTATGCTTGCCACTGCAGGATTATTTCTGCCTCTCTTCCCCTTGAGCATGGTTTTCAACCTGCTTGCGAAAAAACTTCACCATTCCTGGGTACGCTGCAGTTTTCTGCTTCTGTGGCCCCATGTGGGGGTTTTCCTGACATCGGCCGCACACGTCAAGATCCCTGAAATCGTGGTGGTCTGGGCCATGCTCACCTCCTCTATATATGCATTGCGCTTGTTGACCATTCGTGACCTGGGCCTATGGTCCGCATTCTTGGTCACTTCCTCATCTGCTCTTTCCTGGATTCTTCTGGCCCATGGCACAGACGAGCCTACTGTGCATCTGTTTCTCGTCTGGACCACCTTTCCCGCAGGGGTACTCACACTGCTTGCTGAACCATTGTCCCGACGATTCGGCTCATCTTACGCTGGCTTACATGGCGGACTCGCTGCAAGCCTGCCACGGCTTTCACTAATGCTCGTGACCACCACGCTAGCCGCCATAGCCACTCCTCCATTTCCGGGTTTCTTTGCGCTGTTGGGACTATTGCGAACGTCAGCAGAGTGGCCCGTCATCACCCTGCTGACGCTAGTCTGGATCATCTGGAGCTGGGCAGCAGCCAGGATGATCCAGGGTTTTCTGGCGGGAACCCCTGCCAATCGGGTGTTCAATGATATG
>JAJZHV010000096.1 GCA_021804345.1 Pseudomonadota bacterium
ATGAAAATTGATGTGCAGCGTGGCAATGGTCTGCTCGGGCGTGCGTTCGCTCACTTCCGCTCCGCTACACCAGGGCAAGAACCGGGGGTATTCGGGGATGTTGTCCACCAATTCCCACATTTGCTGGGCGGAGTGCATCACCAATACCGATTTTTCAACACGACTCATGGAGATAAAACCGTAAAATAACCGACAATACGCGCTAACATAACAGACCGAACACCGATATTACAAAATTATGAGCATTGTCGACAACCGCAAAGCGTTTCATGACTATTTCATCGAAGAGCGCCATGAGGCAGGACTGGTGCTGGAGGGCTGGGAGGTCAAAGCCATCCGGGCGGGGCGTGCCCAGATCAAGGAAGCGTATGTGGTCATTCTTGCGGGGGAGCTGTTCTTGCTGGGGGCCCATATCAGCCCGCTACCCACGGCTTCAACCCATGTGCATCCGGACCCTACTCGTACCCGAAAGCTGCTATTAAAGGCTGCGGAAATCGCCAAGCTGGTCGGAAAAGTGGAACGCGCCGGCTATACCCTGGTGCCTCTCAACATGCATTTTGCCCGTGGCCGGATCAAGGTGGAAATAGGCCTAGCCAAGGGCAAAAAGCAGCATGACAAGCGTGAAGCCGAGAAAGAACGCGACTGGCAAAGAGAAAAGCAACGTTTGTTGCGCCAGCGTTGAGGCCGGGCGCGGGTGGCGGGGTTGAGTCCCTCCCGCGCTCGCGTATAATGCTGTTTTGCCAAAAGGTCGTGCCATGCGCGTAGTGGAAAAAGCCCTTACCTTCGATGATGTCCTGTTGGTTCCAGCTCACTCCGATGTACTTCCCCGGGATGTGCTCCTGTCCACCCGTTTGACCCGCAAGCTCAAACTCAATCTACCGCTGCTCTCTGCGGCCATGGATACCGTCACCGAGGCGCGCCTAGCCATTGCCCTGGCCCAGGACGGCGGTATCGGCATCATCCACAAAAATCTTTCCATTGCTGATCAGGCAGCAGAAGTGGCCAAGGTCAAGCGCTTCGAGTCGGGCGTGGTGCGCGATCCCATTACCATTTCGCCAGAAATGCCGGTGCATGAGGTAATGCAAATCACCCGGCAACATCGGTTTTCCGGGTTGCCGGTTTTGGAAAACGGGAAAGTGGTCGGCATTGTCACCAACCGAGACCTGCGGTTTGAAACCCGCCTGGACCAACCGGTTCGTAATGTCATGACGCCCCGTGAACGCCTGGTCACGGTAAACGAGCATCAATCCCGGGACGAGGCCATGCACTTGATGCATCAGCATCGTCTGGAACGGGTTCTGGTGGTGAATGAGGCCTTCGAACTTCGGGGGTTGATCACTGTCAAGGACATCCTCAAGTCTACCGAGCATCCCCTGGCTACCAAAGATAGCTCTGGGCGCCTGCTGGTGGGGGCGGCCGTAGGCGTTGGAGCGGATACGGACGAACGGGTCACTGCCCTGGTGGAAGCTGGGGTCGATGCGCTGGTGGTGGATACGGCCCATGGCCATAGCCAGGGCGTGCTGGACCGGGTGCGCTGGATCAAACTCCACTTTCCCCAGATTCAGGTGATTGGCGGCAACATTGCCACGGCCAGTGGGGCGCTGGCTTTGGTGGATCACGGGGCGGACGGCGTCAAGATCGGCATTGGCCCGGGCTCCATCTGTACCACGCGTATCGTGGCGGGGGTGGGTGTGCCGCAGATCACGGCCATTCGCAATGTTTCTCAGGCCCTGGCTGGCACCGGAGTGCCCTGCATTGCCGACGGGGGCATTCGCTTTTCCGGTGATGTCTCCAAGGCGCTGGCGGCGGGAGCCGATGCCGTCATGGTTGGCGGTTTGTTGGCCGGAACCGAAGAGGCTCCAGGCGACATCGAATTGTTTCAGGGCCGTTCCTATAAGTCCTATCGCGGCATGGGCTCTTTGGGGGCCATGCAGCAGGGGTCCAGTGACCGCTATTTTCAGGATGCCGAAAACAATGCCGACAAACTGGTGCCTGAGGGCGTGGAAGGTCGCGTCCCCTACAAGGGACCCGTCACTGCCGTCATTCACCAACTCATGGGCGGAGTCCGCGCCAGCATGGGTTATCTGGGGTGCCACACGATAGCCGAAATGCATGTTAAGGCGGAATTCGTGGAAATTTCTAATGCTGGAATGCGCGAATCCCATGTGCATGATGTGCAGATCACCAAGGAAGCACCCAATTACCACGTGGACTGACTCCCCACCGGACTGAACTCACAGGATGCCTGCATGTCCCGTCAAAAAATTCTGATACTGGACTTTGGCGCTCAGTACGCCCAGCTAATTGCCCGCCGGGTGCGCGAAGCCGGGGTCTATTGCGAACTCCATCCCTGGGATGTGAGCGAGTCGCTGGTGCGGGAATTTGCCCCCCAGGGGGTGATCTTGTCCGGAGGCCCGGCCTCGGTCACCGACTCTGCCCCACCCCGGGCACCTCAGGTCGTATTTGAACTGGGCGTGCCGGTATTGGGCATTTGCTATGGGATGCAGACCATGGCCGCCCAATTGGGCGGGCAAGTGGAAAACGCTCGAAAGCGTGAATTTGGCTTTGCCCAGGTACGTGCGCGCGGACATTCGGCCTTGCTGCGCGACATCCAGGATCATACCAATGCACAGGGGCAGGGGCTGCTGGATGTGTGGATGAGTCACGGCGACAAGGTCACGGCGTTGCCCCCCGGTTTTGGCATCATTTGCGAAAATGCCTCCACGCCCATCGCTGGCATGGCTGACGAAAGCCGCCATTTTTACGGCGTGCAGTTTCACCCGGAGGTTACGCATACCCCCCAGGGCAAAGCCCTTCTTGAGCGTTTCGTGCATGCCATTTGTGGTCTGGGCGCCCAATGGAATATGCCGGATTATGTGGTGGAGGCCGTGCGCTCGATTCGGGAACAGGTGGGCGACGAGCAGGTTATTCTTGGCCTGTCTGGCGGCGTGGATTCTTCCGTGGCAGCGGCTCTGTTGCAGCGGGCCATTGGCGATCGCCTCACCTGCGTATTTGTGGATCACGGCCTGTTGCGCCAGGGTGAAGCTGAACAGGTCATGGACACCTTTGCGCGCCATTTGGGCGTGCATGTGGTGCATGTCCATGCCAAGGACCTTTTCATGCTGCATTTGAAGGGGGTATCCGATCCCGAGCAAAAACGCAAAATCATCGGACGGGAGTTTGTGGAAGTGTTTCAACGGGAAGCGGCCAAACTGCCCCAGGCCCGCTGGCTGGCGCAAGGAACCATTTATCCCGATGTCATCGAGTCGGCTGGCGCCAAATCTGGCAAGGCCCACAACATCAAATCCCACCACAATGTGGGCGGACTGCCCGATACATTGCATTTAAAACTCCTCGAACCCCTGCGTGAACTGTTCAAGGACGAAGTGCGGGAAATGGGCGTGGTGCTGGGATTGCCCCGTGAAATGGTGTATCGCCACCCGTTTCCGGGCCCTGGCCTGGGCGTGCGGATTCTGGGTGAAGTGCATGCCTCCTCCGTCGACTTACTGCAGCGCGCTGACGCCATTTTCATCGAAGAGCTGCGCCGGGCAGACTGGTATGACAAAGTTTCTCAGGCCTTCGCCGTGTTTTTGCCAGTGCGCTCGGTGGGGGTGATGGGCGATGGCCGCACCTACGAATTTGTCGTGGCCTTGCGCGCCGTGGTGACCAGCGACTTCATGACCGCGCAGTGGGCTGAACTTCCCTACGACCTGCTGGGTCGTGTCTCCAACCGCATTATCAATGAGGTGCGGGGCATCAATCGGGTGGTCTACGATATCTCCGGAAAACCCCCCGCCACCATCGAGTGGGAATGATTTGAGTGGGGTGAGTCAATTTTCCAAGTTATTGATTCCGTTTAATATTATCTGCCACATTGATGATGGATGCCATGCAAAGTGTGGCACCAGTGGTCTGAAATTACCATATGGCAGGGTGATCCCTTTCTCGCCTTGTCCCCGGTGAATTGTGGCCCAGTCCGGCTCCGGGCGCTTGAACTTGGAGAGGAGCAGGGTCGGAAACAGGCATGCTCAAGCTCCCGCTCTGTCATGCCCGCCGGCAGGGGCCAGCCAATACCCGCCAGCTTGGCACGGCGCGATACTCCCCCACCGTGGTCGGGGAGGCCTGGACCGATTGGGCAATTTCCCGATTGTTACGACCGCATTCAAAGTGCAGCCGTAGGACTTCTTCGATCTTGCGCATGGATAACCTTCTATTGGCCATGGGGCCCCCCAGCAAAATTACCAAGGGTGCCACGGTTATCCCGTGCGTCACTTACATCTTATGTCCAGTTTGCCGTGGAATCACTGTCCAGTTTCGCGTGGAATCAGTATCCAGTTTGCCGTGGAATGGCCGTCCAGTTTGGTGTGGAATACGCAAGGCTTCATTTGTTTTTGCGTTGCCGGTCAGTGGGTGCTTGGATGCTCGGCTATGAACTGACGCAGTGCAGTGTCAATGCGAGTCTGCCAGCCTTCACCTGCCGACTTGAAATACTCGACCACCTCATGCGATAGCCGGATGTTTATGCGCTCTTTCGGAAACTCGACACGCGGACGACCACGCGGTTTGAGCATTTTTTTAGTGATCTTCTCGCCGAAAATCTGGGGCAGCACCTCGCTGGCCGGACGTGCCTTTACGAAATCCTCCGCCGTCCATTCCGGGTTTTCGTCTTCCAGTAGTTCAGGATTGAGCATTTTGCTCATACTGTTTCACCTCTCGGTTGTTTGCCTTGCGCAGGCTAATGACGTGCACCTTGCCATCGCGAGGCGTGAACACCACGGCGTGGAGCCGGTCACCGATAAATCCAAGTACACGATACCGGCGCTCGCCGTAGTTCTTGCGTTCATCCTCTTCGATCAATGCGTCAGACCAATCAAGCTGTCTGACCAGCAAGAACGGCAGGCCGCGCTCACGTTCGTTGCGCTCACTTTTGGCAGGGTCAAAGCTGATGTTCACAGCCTTTTATTGTACTCACACAAAATGACTAGTCAAGCGTAATTTGTCGTGACAATAAATAGCTGGTATTGCTTCTTCAAGCCGCTGGCACGCCAGCTGCTTGAAGAAGCAAGAATACTGTGATGCTCATGCTCCGAATGCCAGTTCCATGTAAGCGCTGCTTGCGTATTCCGGTGAAGATGACCGGTGATTCTGGTTTATCGTGACCGATGGTTTGGGTCATGGTGTTACGCGCTTAAATTGTACTGTGGTCGGTCACGATGGTTCGATGTTTTTCTCCTTTTTGCTGGTTTTCGGCTTCTCCTGACGCAGTGAATCAC
>JAJZHV010000097.1 GCA_021804345.1 Pseudomonadota bacterium
ACCTCCAGCCCCAGAGCACCCACCGCCAAAACAGCCACGGGAGCCTGGGCCAGCAAGTGCCCAGCAGCATCCCAAGCCTGCCAGCCCTGCGGGGTTTTGATGAGGCGCTGAACCTTCACCTGCCACGGGGCGCGACGGCGCTCCCGCCTGTCCCCAAGTCCGGCCTCATACAGCTGCGGGGGGCTGACCCAGCCGGCAGAGGGGAAAAATAGCCCCCCCCAGGGCAGATCCACAGCCCCAAGATCCGCCTGGAGACCTGGGTTTCTGGTCTGAACAAAATCGGGGGCAGAAACAAATCGCTGCGCGCAGTCTTGCTGTAGCCGGAACTCCGTCGCACTGCGCGCTGCCAGCAATACACCGCTGGTGCCACGGGCCTGGGCGGGAAGGTGCGCGGCAAGCCGCTCCAGAGACCGAAGTGCAGACAAAAAACCAGCCCGCCCTAGCTGGGACTGCAGATTATCATCACGCGACAGGGTGGGTCGCAAAATTCCCGCAGGGTTTCCCGAGGCTTCGCGGGCCGGAGCCGGATGCTGTTCCAACAGATACACGTGCCAACCACGGCGCGCTAGGGCCTCGCTCATCAGACAACCCGCCAGCCCCGCACCGATGATCAGGGCTTGACGGGCGGGGCGCGGATGGTGCACTGCGCGCTGCAGAATGGGGTTGTGGCGCAGGGTGCAGCGGCGTTGGAAGGCCAGGGCGGGAATCTTGTCAAACCTAGCCTCCAGACGCTGGCGCTTGCCTCCAAAACCAGGAAGACGCCGAGTACTGAAGCCGAAGTGCTCTAAGGCGCGCCGCACAGACCCTGCCACACACCAGGTGGCCAGGGTTGCACCCAGAGTGCACTGCCGGGCCACTTGCTGGAGGACTGGTTCACTCCACATGTGCGGATTTTTGGCGGGTGCAAATCCATCCAGAAACACGGCATCCGCGGCCATGCTCAGTTGGGGCAAGGTATGCTCGATATCCCCAAAAACCAGGGTCAGGTGCACTTGATCCGCCTCGAAATCCAGGTGGTGAATCCCTGAGACCAATACCGGCCAGCGCGCCAGCAAGGACTTGGCCTGAACCTGAAGTGCCGGATAGGCTGCCAGCATCTGGGCCAGAACCGCTCCTGTGGGTGGGTGTTTTTCCAGGGCCACGTAATGAAGCGCCGGACAGGAGCGCGTGCTGCGCTGCTGCCATTGTTGCCAGGTCACCAGAAAATTGAGCCCGATGCCAAACCCGGTTTCCAGTAGCTGAAAGGGGGTGTCCCGTTGCCAGCGTTGTGGCAAGTCATTGCCGCGCAAAAAGACCTGCTGGCATTGCTCCAGGGCTCCGGCCTGGGAATGATAGCGATCAGCAAATTGCGGGGAATAGGCTCCTCCCTGGAACCAATGGATACACGCCGGGGTAAGAGAACGGGTGGTCATGCCTGAACAGCGCCAAGGTGCGGCTGCAAAAATCAAAAAACCATTGTACTGGAATCGAAACCTCTGTGATTTGGTGTTTCTTGCGGCCTTAGCCTGCGCAACAGGGGCTAGAGTCAACGGTGCATAAAGGAATATTTCCTTGAACTCTTACGGGGTGCCACTTCTCTTCTGTTCTGCAGTAGAGCGGTGAAACAATGCAGTTGAATCGCCGGACGGCATCCTTCTCGCCGTCGGCGGGTCATGGATTACCTCCGGCTTTTTTATGGAGGTTTACCCATGATGGCATTTGCTTTGATTCAATGGTCGTTTCGGTGTGTGTTGTATCTGATCTGCCTGTTCAGGTCGCTGTGGAGCAGAAGGAAGCCCTTACCCGCCTGGGCGGATGAGCCTTCAGAAATGCCCACAACACCCTTGACAGCAGAACCGCCCGCCAGCCTCTTATCCTACCCCACTGCCTTGACACGCATGGGAGAGGGATTGGAAAACGCGGAAAAAAACCAGGCCCAGGAACAGAAACAGGCGCAGCGCATCTTTCCGGTTCCAACCCTGGATTTTTCGGGGGGGCAATCCTTGATTCGTTATGCGGAGGGGTTTAGCGTCGTGTGTCATTTCTACCTGCAACAGGCTCGAGTGGTTCGGGTGATTTGGCTGGATTACGTGAAATTGCAGCGTAAACATGGGGCCTATGTGGTTCGATGCCTGCGCACCCGGGCAGGAGAAAACGTGGCGCGCATGCAAAGCAGTAGCCGACACCACACCGGCCATCCGCTTCGACCCTGGGGTCGGATCGCTTTGCCCGACGACTACCTGGAGTTTGATTCCCTTCAGGATCTACGGGTGATCCGTCTCATGGAGAAAACGGTGGAAGATGCGAACGCCCTGATCGAGGAAGAAATTCCAGAAAACCTGCTCAACAAGCGACCCTGGCGACTGTTGCCTCCTGCGGCGGCACCGGAACCCGAACTGACCGATCTGCAAAAACGGCGCAAGATTGTCAGCATGAGTATGGATGACATCCGTACCGAGGACGCAGCACGTAAAAAACCCTTGGCCAAGGATGAGAAACTGTATCCGCAACTGATCAAACCGCCTGTGGTGCGGTCCCATATCGGCGTGCTACGCAATGCCGGGTATGTGGAGCGCAAAGACCCCTCAGGCCGGTCCTATCGCACTTTTTTTGCTGAACTGGAACAGGACGGAAGAACCGTGCGGCACACCGGTGTTGATTTGCAGCGGGCTTTGCTGCGCGAACAGATCGATCTCGGAGATCGGGTAGAAGTCTTCAATATCGGACTGGTCCCTGTGGGATCGGGCAAGTACAAAAAAAAGATATGGAGTGCCCGGAAATTGCCGGCATGAATCGCATCACGGGGGTTGATCCCCGTGATTTTTTTTGGAGGAAAGGTGAACAGCCGCGTTTTGAAATAGAATGGGGCATGATCGATTGCTTTCTCATCCCATGAATATCCTTGCCATTTTGCTGGCGCTGCTGCTAGAGCAGCGTCGCCCCCCCTCTTCCCAGGCCAGCCTTCGCGCAGCCTTCGAGCGCTGGGCCTCGTTTCTGGACGATCAACTCAATTCTGGCGAGCGCCATCATGGCCTGTTGGCCTGGATGTTGGCGGTACTTCCATTGCTGGCTGTGGCTCTGGGCCTGAATATCTTTTTTACGCATTGGATGACGGGGTTCAATTGGCTGCTCAATACCTTGATCCTGCTGTTACTCCTCAATTTCCGGACCACACTGGCCGATTTGACCGCACTGCAACACCGCTTGCGGCCCTCTGGCCAGGAACAGAACCTGGCGGAATCCCAGCAGGAAGAGCCCCTGGGAGAAACCAGCCTGGTGGTAGCGGAGGGCATCGAGCGGGCGCTCATGGCCATCCACAGCCAGTTATTGGCCGTGTTGTTCTGGTACTTCTGGCTGCCGGGATGTAGCGGCGCGCTGTTATACTGGTTGGCACGCGAATTGAACCAACGATGGGGCACCCGGACAGATTCCGAGTTTGGTCATTTTTCGCGCCGCGCCTTCGAGTGGCTTGACTGGATTCCCCTGCGACTGACCGCACTGGCTTTTGCCATCGTCGGCAACTTCGAAGACTCCCTGTTCTGCTGGCGCACCCAGGCGGCCGCTTCCACCAGCACCCCGCGCATCGTGCTGGCCAGTGCCGCCGGCGCCCTGGGTATTCGCTTGGGAGATGCCTCGTCCCCGGAACGTGCCTTGGAGGGCCTAGAACTCGGTGTTGGAGAGCTGCCCGATATCGATCATCTGCGCAGCGCAGAGGGCATGATTTGGCGCACGGTGATTCTGTGGCTATTACTGATGAGCATGTTGTCGGTGGCCGCGCTGGTGGGTCATTAAGCCACCCAGAACAAGCCGGCGCAGTCCTTAGCGGCCGCGCATAAACAGGTGATCTAACTCAGTCAAGGTCATTTGGCGCCAGGTGGGGCGCCCATGATTGCATTGATCAGCCCGTTCCGCGGCTTCCATTTGACGCAGCAACGTGTTCATTTCTGCCACCGTCAGAGGCCGATGAGCACGAACCGCCCCATGGCAGGCCATGGTGGCCAGACAGGCATCGCGTCGTTCCTGCACCAGACGGGAGTCCCCAAAGCGCACCAGTTCGCTGAATATCTGCTGGACCAAGGGGATGGGATCAGCCTGGTGGAGCAGGGCTGGCAAGGAACGGATCCCAATGGTTTCCGGCCCCATGGGCGTCAAATCAAATCCCCACTGCGTCCAAAGCTCCCCCTGCTCTTCCAGCAAGGCCATCCATTTGGGCTCGGCCTGAAACGTCACCGGAACCAACAACGCCTGAACCTGTAGCGGTTCCTGCTCCATCCGCGACTTCAATTGCTCGTAGAGGATGCGCTCATGGGCTGCATGAATATCCACCAGAATCAGCCCCTGCTGATTTTGAGCCAGCACATAAATGCCGTGCAACTGCCCCAGCGCGTAGCCCAAGGGTGGAGCATCCGGAGTGCGATCTTCAGTCGTTGGAGCACGATCTTCAGCAGCCGGAACAGGGGCGGCCAGCGGCCCGAAAAGCGCTGCATGGAAACGATCGGGCTCCTGGATGGCCAAGGACTGCTGGCGTGGGGCCTGGGATTCCAGATCTCTGCGGGGAGGCTGCACCAAAAAGGGAAAACCGCCATTGCGCTGAGTGGGAGTGGACTGGGCTGGCGCATGGGGGGAAAAAGGGGCCCCTGCGACGGTCATTGGCGCGACTGGATGAGAGGGTGAAGTGGCCGCAAGGGCCTTGTTCAAACACTGAAACACAAAACGGTGAACGGCCTGCGACTCTCTAAACCGCACCTCGGTTTTGGCCGGATGCACGTTCACGTCCAGAGAGTCCGGGGCAAGCCGTAAAAACAGGACATAGGCTGGATGTCGCTGGTGGTGCAGCACGTCCTGATAGGCCTGGCGCACGGCGTGGGAGAGCAGTTTATCCCGCACGAAACGACCGTTGACAAACAGCGCCTGGGTATCCCGCGTGGCCCGCTGATAGCTGGGACGGGCAATCCATCCGGCAAGGCTTAGGGGCCCCGCTGTTTCCTCCAGCAGCAACGCTGCCTGAAAAAACTCCTCGCCCAGCACATTGCGCACTCTGACAGCCAAGTCTGTGGCAGGCCAGTGACGCATGACCCGACCGTTATGGTGCAGACGAAATCCTGTCTGTGGAAAGGCCAGCGCCAGGCGTTGCAAGACCTCTTCGCAATGAGCGTATTCTGTGGCTTCGGATTTGAGAAACTTGCGCCGGGCTGGAGTGGCGCCAAACAAATCGCGCAGTTGCACGGTGGTGCCCACATCCCGGGCCGCCGGACTAACCGCAGAGCAGATACCGGCTTGAACCCG
>JAJZHV010000098.1 GCA_021804345.1 Pseudomonadota bacterium
CAATTTGCGTCGGGACGCCTATGGCGGCCCCATCGAAAACCGCGCACGTCTGATGCTGGAAGCCACGGATGCGGCCATTTCCGTGTGGGGACCAGAGCGGGTGGGTGTGCATCTGGCGCCCCGCGGCGACTCCCACAGTATGGGCGACTCCAACCCCCTGGCCACCTTTGGCTATGTGGCCGAGCAATTGGGTCAACGGGGCATTGCCTTCCTCATGACGCGTGAGTCCCTGGGGCCGAATCGCCTCAGCCCAGAACTCAAGCGCCGTTTTGGCGGTTGCCTGATCGCCAACGAAGGGTTTAACCGGGACAGCGCACAACAGGAACTGGAACAGGGGCAGGCCGATGCCATCGGCTTTGGCAAGGATTTCATCGCCAATCCCGATCTGCCCTTGCGCTTGCGACTGGGTGCTGCGCTCAACGCGCAACACCCACAAAGTTTTTACGGCTACGGATTGCCCCAGCCAGAACAGGGCTACACCGACTATCCTGCGCTGGAGTTGGAAGCGGCCAACTAAGCCTAGCCGGGTGCGCCCGGTGGCACGACCAGGTTTGGACGGCCTCACATTAAAGAAGGAGCTCTCATTTATGCAAGCAACGTATTCAAGAATTGCCCTGGTCACCGGGGCGTCCTCTGGGATTGGTGAAGCCATTGCCAGACAACTGGGCGCCCAGGGCATTGGCCTCGTGATCACAGCGCGCAGTGCCGACAAACTGAATGCCCTGGCGCAAGCCCTAGGCCCGGGTTGTGTGGCCGTGCCCGGAGACATCACCGATCCCGCCTTGCAGCAACGGTTGTTTGCCGTGGCGCAGGAAACCTTTGGGCGGAGCCCGGACATCCTCATCGCCAACGCCGGGCGTGGCCTGGGAGGGTCGATTCGGGAAGCGGATTTGGCTCAGGCTGAAGCCGTCTTCAAACTCAATGTCACGGCCACTCTGGCCCTGCTCCAGCAAGCGGCCAACCAGATGGTGCCGCACCAGGAGGCCCATTTTCCTCGGCAGGGGGCAGACATCGTCATTATCGGATCGGTGGTGGGGCGGCACATTTCGCCCTTCAGCGCGGTGTACGGGGCCACCAAGTTTGCCGTGCATTCCCTGGCGGAGGGATTGCGTCGTGAAGTGGGTCCCAAGGGCGTGCGGGTCACCCTGGTGGAACCGGGCATCGTGGTGAGTGGTTTTCAGGAGGCGGCCGGTTATGCGGACACGATGCTGCAGAATTTTGACGCGCGCTTCGGGCCCTTGCTGGTGGGGGAGGACATTGCCCGTGCGGTGGGCTTTGTGGTGTCCCAACCGGCGCACGTGCATGTCAGTGACATCATGATCCGGCCTACCCGCCAGGACTATCCCTGAGCAATCCCGGCCGGGATGGGGGCGCCTAGCGCAGCGTCTGCGCTAAGCGGATGAATTCTGCCAGCGTCAGGGTTTCGGCGCGGCGCGTGGGGTCGATGTCCAGGTGGCGCAAACGATCTTCCCCCACCAACCCCTTGAGCGTGCTGCGCAACATTTTGCGGCGCTGGGAAAACGCCTGGGTCACCACCCGTTCCAGGGCCTGTTCGCGGGACTTCAGAAAATCCCCAGTGGCGGGCCCCGTACAGGGGGCAAACAAGGCCAAGCGTTCTTCCAGAGGGCGCGGAATCAGACGCACCACAGCCGAGTCTACCTTGGGAGGTGGCTCGAAGGCCTGGGGTGGAACCTCCAGCAACAGCGTCATATGAAAACGCAGTTGCAACATGAGGGATAGACGCCCATAGGCAGGCTCGCCCGGCGTGGCCACCATGCGCTGGACCACTTCCTTTTGCAACATGAAGTGGGCATCCACGATGTGGGCATCAAAATCGGCCAGATGAAACAGCAGCGGCGTGGAAATGTTGTAGGGTAGATTGCCCACCAAGCGAAAGCGCTCGCCCAGA
Source organism: Pseudomonadota bacterium (assembly GCA_021804345.1). GTDB lineage: Bacteria > Pseudomonadota > Gammaproteobacteria > Burkholderiales > Ferrovaceae > JAJZHV01. Next base: position 1,910 of record JAJZHV010000098.1, read on the forward strand.
CGTGCGTAGTCAAAACCCAGCGCGTCGCCCTCATATAGGGTCAGGCGCGCAGCCAAGGGATGCTGGCGCCAGTGGGCCACCAGATCCCGGTCCAGTTCGATGACGCTCAGATGGGGCACGCACCGCAGCAAGGGTAGGGTGAGGGCCCCTAGGCCCGGTCCGATTTCCACCAGGGTTTCTTCGGGGCGCGGCTGGATGGCGTGAATGATCTCCTGAATGACACCCCGATCCAGTAAATAATGTTGCCCGAAGCGTTTGCGCGGTTGCAAGGCCATGTCAATGCGCCAACTCCAGCGCTAGCGTCAGCGCCGCCTGCAAGCTGCCCTGGTCCACCCGCCCGGTGCCCGCCCGATCCAGCGCCGTGCCATGATCCACCGAGGTGCGAATGATGGGCAGCCCCAGGGTGACGTTGACGCCCGAGCCAAAGCTCTGCATTTTAAGCACGGGTAGCCCCTGATCGTGGTATTGCGCCAATACGGCATCGGCGCCCTGTAACAGGGCGGGTACGAACAGGGTATCGGCCGGTAGTGGGCCCACCACGTCGATCCCCCGTGCACGCGCCGCCTGCAAGGCGGGGATAATGACGTCGATTTCTTCGCGCCCCAGATGACCGGACTCCCCGGCGTGGGGGTTGAGGCCTGCCACCAGAATGCGCGGGTGGGCCAGATGAAAGCGCTGGCGCAAATCGTGCGCCAGAATATCCAGCACCTGATCCAGCAGCGGGCGCGTCAGGGCGTCGGGTACTTGGCGCAAGGGTAAATGGGTGGTACTTAAAGCCACCCGCAGTCCTCCCCCCACCAGCATCATCACCACCCGTTCCACTCCTAGGCGCGCGGCCAGATATTCCGTATGGCCGGTAAAGGGAATTCCGGCCTGCTCGATGACACTTTTTTGCACTGGGGCCGTCACCAGCGCCTGCAGGCGGCCGCTGACACAGGCCTCCACCAGACTATCCAGGCAATGCAAAACATAGGGGCTGTTGGCTGGGTTCAGCACACCGGGTTTGACCGGGGCCGCGCAGGGATGATGCCAGAGCAAGGGGGGCGGGGTGGGCCCCAGGGCGTGAAGGGGCAGCGGGTAGGCGCTGGGGTCGAAGTCCGCAAAGGGATAGGGCAAGCCCAGTTGGTGTGCCCGTTGCTGCATCAGGTTGCGGTCTGCGGCCACCACCAGTTGCACTGGGGTAGGCAGCGGCTGCGCGGCCAGCAACAGGCACAGGTCGGGTCCAATCCCGGCGGGTTCGCCGGCCGAAAGGCCGATGCGTGCTATGACCATGAGTGGGGCGGGCTTAGCGGTCGTCTAGGCGGATGTCCACGTATGCCTGGTCGCGCACCTGGCGCGACCATTCGTCGTAGAGTTCGTCCGATTTGCGCGCGCGCAAGCCCTGTTTGGCGGCCATGCGGCGCCGTTCGGTGCTGGCGTCGGCCTGGCGCACCTCCTGCAACTGCACGATGTGCCAACCCAGCGGGGTTTGAAAAGGCTGGCTGATTTCACCAGGCTTGAGGGTTTTGAGGACTTTTTCGAATTGTGGCAGAGTTTCGCCCTCGGAAATCCAGCCCAGATCACCGCCGCGATTGCGGCTTTCATCCTCGGAACTGATGGTGGCCAGTTTGGCAAAATCTTCACCCCCCTGCAGGCGCGCATACAGGCTTTGAATCTTGTTGCTGGCCTCATTGGCCTCGGCTTCCGGATTGATCTTGACCAAAATTTGCCGTGCATGGAACTGGCTGATGGGTGCGGGGGCCTCGGTGCCACGCCGGTCGAGGAGTTTGATGATATGAAAGCCGTTGGGGCTACGCAGAATGTCGCTGTAACTGCCTACGGTCATTTTGCTGGCGGCATCGGCAAAGATGGAAGGCAGGCGGGCCGCGGTACGCCAGCCCAGATTGCCTCCCTTCAGGGCATCGGGGGCTTCAGAATAGGCGGCGGCCACCTCTGCAAAGGGCTTGCCCTGCTGCAGTTGCCCCAGGGCTTCTTCGGCCTTTTTGTGACGGGCTTGCACGCGTTCGGTGGTGGCGCCTTCGGGAACGGAAATCAAGATATGCGCCAGGTTGAGCTCGTCCTGGGCGGCGCTGCCCCGGGCGTTTTCCTCCTCGATCTGGGCGCTGACCTCGGCATCGGAGATATTGATGCGGTTTTCCACCTCGCGCTCCCGCAGCCGGGCCAGGGTGATCTCGCCGCGAATATCCTCACGGAATTTGTTCCAGCTGACGTTTTCCTTTTCCACCGCAGCACGAAAGGCGGTCATGGACAGCTTGTTTTCGGTGGCTAAGCGCTCCATCGCCTGATCCAGTTGGGCATCATCCACCTTGATCCCTTCGTCCTTGGCGTATTGCAACTGCACGTTGTCGGAAATCATGCGATCTAGCACCTGGCGCATCAGCACCGCCCGCGGGGGCAGGGCAATGCCCTGACGTCCCAGTTGGCTGGAAATGAGATTGGTGCGCTCGGTGAGCTCGGAGAGGGTGATGATGTTGGTATTGACCACGGCCACGATGCGGTCCACCAGCGGGTAAGCGCTTTCATCTCCCGCAGAGGATTGCGGTTTACCGGCCGGCGCCGCTTTGCCAGCACCCGGGGAAGGTGGCGTGGCGCTATCGGAGGGAGTGGGCGTGCTGCCCGCGGCAGGAGTGGAAGCGGGCGTGCTGTCCACAGCAGGAGTAGGCGCAGGGCTGTCTGCCGCTTCGAGGGTGAGACTGATACAAAGGAGGGCCAGCACAACAGCCCGCAGGCGTGACATCATTGATCGATCTCGTTGGTTTTCAGGTAACCGGGAATGTTACGCCGCAGGGCCACCATGGGATTTTGCCCCAGTCCCATGCCCCCCAGCTCCAATTGTATATAAATGGCCGCGTCGGTCTGGACGGAGGTGACCGCAAAACGCGTGTTGATCAGACGCAAGGCCCAGCAGCCCTGATTATACTCAACCCCCATCAGCCCTTCCACCATCTTGTTATCCAGCGTGGAATAAGCCAGCCGTCCCAAAAAGGCCAACTGCGAATTGATGGGCCATTCGCTGGAGATGTCCCATTGCTTGATGGCGGTGAGCTCGTTGATGGGTACCGGGGTGTTGATACCGGGGATCAGTGTGGTAATGGTGGTGGGTGTGGTAATCACGTTGGGCACCCCGGGCACCGGCGTATCGATGCGATAACTTAAATTGAATATTTTTCCGGCGGCGGGCGAATAGCTGGTGGTGGCCATCATCTGTTGGGTTTGCAGATTATGGGAGTTGAAGTTGAAATAGCTGTCCAGCTTCCAGCGTTGGGAGATGGAGGCCGTCAAGGCCACCAGCACATCCGAGGCCTGGGGCGGCGTGGGAAGCTGGCCCGGTAGTAACACCGCA
>JAJZHV010000001.1 GCA_021804345.1 Pseudomonadota bacterium
AAACAGGTCTGGGCGTTGAGCAGCGTCCAAAAAATGGCGTCTCAGACGCCATCGAATCCATAGCAACCGCGGCAGGGCCCGCAAGACCTCCACATAGCCCCGAACGGACAGGGCCTCCAGAGGGAACAGGGAGCGTGCGCCCAGCGCCTGCATTCGGGGGCCTGCAATGCCTTCGAAGGTGGCTTCGGGATATCGACTGCGAATAGCCTGGATCAGGGATTCTCCCAGAGCATCCCCCGAAGCTTCTCCAGCCACCACCCCCACGCGCATGATCAGCGCACAATGCCGCGCGTGGAGCGTGCCAGAAAATCCAGCAACAGTTGCACTCGCGGGGTGCCCGTAGCCAGCAGCGCGATTTCTTCTCGCGCCTGCTCCAGACTTAAGCCCGATCGATACAACTTGCGGTAGGCCTGCTTAATGGCGCTGATTTCCTCGGCCTCGAAGCCACGACGTCTGAGCCCTTCGCTATTGATCCCATGGGGCGCGGCGGGATGCCCAGCCACCATGACGAAGGGCGGGACATCCTGGGTGATCACAGCAGAAATACCCAGAAAACTATGGGCCCCAATCTGAACGAACTGGTGTACTCCCACAAACCCGCCCAGAATGCACCAATCGCCCACGCTCACATGACCCGCCAGGGTAGCGTGATTGGCGAAGGTGGTATGATTTCCCACCTGACAATCATGGGCCAGATGGACGTAGGCCATCATCCAGTTGTGGTTGCCCAGACGGGTAACCCCCACATCCTCATCCGTGCCGATATTGAACGTGCAAAACTCGCGAATGGTATTGTCATCGCCAATTTCCAGCGCGGTGGGCTCGCCGTGATATTTTTTATCCTGCGGAATGCCCCCCAGCGCGCAAAAGGAGTGGATCTGGTTGCGCGCCCCGATGCTGGTCCGCCCGGCAATCCGCACATGGTCCCCAATAACGGTGCCCGGGCCGATGCGGACCTGCTCACCAATCAGGGAATAGGCTCCCACCCGGACATCCGGAGCCAGAGTCGCCTTGGGATGGATGATCGCGCTGGGATGAATCATTCTTCGAGGGACTTTTCCGTGCACATGAGTTCGGCCTGGGCCACGACCTGTTCACCCACCAGCGCTTTAGCCGCATATTTCCAGATGCGGTAGGAATGACGCAGCAAGGTAGACTGTAAAATCAACTGGTCTCCCGGAAAGACCGGTGCCCGAAAGCGGGCCTTATCGATCCCCACAAAGTAAGTGACGATTTTTCCGTCGGGCTTGGTATCTTCCGTTTTGAAAGTAAGCAGCGCCGAGGCTTGCGCCAGAGCCTCGATGATCAACACCCCGGGCATGACCGGATGATGCGGAAAATGCCCCTGAAAAAACTCCTCGTTCATGGTGACATTTTTGATGGCTGTGATGGACTGTCCCGGAATCACTTCCAGCACACGATCTACCAGAAGAAAAGGGTAGCGGTGTGGCAGATACTCCAGAATTTCATTGATCGTCATCCCGCTCATACTGAATTCTCCTTCCGGTTATGCCATTCCCTTTCCAGGGCTTTCAATGTTTTGATCCATTTGGGCAAAGCGCGCAGATTGGCCAGCGTTTCCATCCAGACCCGATGGGGTTGACTGGGGATGGAGGAGGTATAGACCCCGGCTTCTGTAATGGACTTGGTGATCAGGGAGAAACCGGAAACGGTGACCCCATCACAAATCTGCAAATGGCCCACCAGACCAACGCCACCGCCGATGCGACAGTCCCGACCAATGTGCGTACTGCCAGAAATTCCGGTGCAACCGGCAATCACCGTGCGCGCACCGATACGACAATTGTGGGCCACTTGAATCTGGTTATCCAGTTTCACTCCCTCTTCGATGACGGTATCTTCAATGGCTCCGCGATCCACGGTGGTGTTGGCGCCAATTTCCACATCCGCCCCCACCAGCACCCGCCCCACCTGGGGGATTTTGACCCAGCCTTCTGGCCCCCGGGCCATGCCGAAACCATCCGCACCGATAACCACCCCGGCATGCAGAATACACCGCGCGCCGATCACGCATTGGTCATAAATCACAACGCGTGGGTAGAGGTGAACCGCTGCGCCCAACTGGACCTCATCTCCCAGCACACAGCCGGCCTCGATGATACAGTGCTCTCCCACCCGGACGTTTTCTCCCAGCGTGACGTTCGGACCAATGGCTGCCGTAGGCGCCACCTGTGCCGAGGCCGCGATCACGGCGCTAGGATGCACACCCGGTGGTTTCTCTTTTGGCGGAAATAGGCTTTGCGCCACCCGCGCATAGCAGAGATAGGGATTGCTTGACACCAAACGCGGCAAGGTCGTGGCCTGTTGCTCTGTCACCCCAAGAATCACAGCTGTGGCCCGGGTTTGCGCCAGCAAGTGACGGTACAGGGGGTTGGTCAGAAAGGTGATATCGCCCGGTTGCGCCCCTTCCAGCGTGCCCACACCGCGAATGGGCAAGGAGCCGTCTCCCTCCAGACGGGCATCGCAGGCTTGGGCCAAGGCACCCAGCGTCCATGGTTGCGGGATGGGCACGATTAACGAATCCAGAGGAGAAGGCGTTGAGCAAACACCGGAAGAGCCGTCAGTTACTTGTCGGACAGGGCCTTAAGCACCTTGTCCGTGATGTCGATGCGTGGGCTGGCGTAAACCGCGTCACTGAGGATCAGATCGTATTTTTCCGATTCGGCAATTTCCCGAATCACCTTGTTGGCCCGTTCCTGAATGCTGGCAAATTCTTCGTTGCGGCGCGTATTGAGGTCTTCGCGGAATTCGCGCTGCATGCGTTGAAAATCGCGGTTCAGGTTGGCCAGTTCCCGCTCCTTGCGCGCACGGTCGGGTTCGCTCATGGTCATGCCATTTTTATCCAGATCGGATTGCAGATCGGACATCTCCTTGCCCAGTTTCTGGATATCAGATTGACGTTTGTCAAATTCCTTTTCCAGTTTTTTAGTGGCTTTCTGAGCCGGTCCTGCCTCCCGAAAAATCCGCTCAATGTTGATCCAGCCAACTTTTGGATCTGCAGCAAAGACAGTGCTCAAACCAAGAAGTCCACACATCAACAGAATGATTTTCAGAGATTTCATGATTGCTCTCACGACGAAGACGGCACCAAACCTGATATTGTACCCGCAACAACCCAAACCCGGTACGGGATTTCCCGCTCTAGAACGTCGAACCCAACTGAAATTGCAGGCGCTCAATATTATCCAAAGGTTGGGCCCGGATGGGAATCGCATAGCTGAATTTGAGCGGTCCCATGGGCGAGTACCACGACAGGGCCATCCCCGTGGAGTACCGGAATTGGCCAGCGGAAATCGGTTGGTTGACACCAAACACATTCCCCGCATCCAGAAAAGTACTCAAGCGGAAAGATTTATCGTTTTTGGTTCCCGGCATGGGAAACAGATATTCGGCGCTACCCGTGACCATTTTGTTCCCCCCCAAATTCAGTGGGTTGCCATAGAGATCGAAGGAATGTGGCCCCAGGCTCCCCGTAAAATAACCCCGCACGGAATCCACACCGCCACCAAAGAAGTTTTTGAAAAACGGCAGCGGCATGCCCCCATAACCATTGCCATAGCCTAGCTGACCGGAGAGGGACAAGGTCGTATTCTGGGTCACCGGATTCAACCATTGTTCGTTGGCCGTGGCACGATAATACTTGAGATCAGCCCCCGGCAAACCCACTTCCAGGCCGTAGCGCTGGTTAAGCCCCTTGGTGGGATAAATGATGCTGTCCCGGCTATCACGCGAAAACCCCACATCACTTTTGATGGATTTGACGGTGTCCCCAAACTGGTTGACGAAATCCAGATACTGGATGGGGCTGTTATTGACCACGGAAATGACCGTGGATTCCAGTCCCAGGCCCACCGAATAAGCGTTGGTCTCAGACAAGGGAACGCTCAAATGCATATCGGTTCCCAGCGTTCGGGTCATATAGGGACTGACCCCGGTCAGATAGGTGGTGTTCATGGACCGATCATAGAGGCTCCAAGAACGGCCAATGCCTTCCTGGGTCCAGTAGGGGTTTGAATACACCAAGGAATAGGTGCGCGTGATGGCGCCGGAATTGACGTTGAACGCCAAGGAATTGCCGCTACCAAACAGATTGTTCTGGCTGATCCCGGCGCTGAGTACGACCTTTTCGGCAGAAGAATAACCCGCCCCCACCTGAATGGAACCGGTCTGACGTTCCACCACGGTAAAGTTGACGTCCACCTGGTCCGTGGTCCCCGGAACGGGGGGGCTGTCCACGGTCACTTCCGAGAAAAACCCCAGGCGATCGATACGCTCCTTGGAGCGGTTGACCTTTTCCACGGAATACCAGGCCCCTTCCATTTGCCGGATTTCGCGCCGGATTACTTCATCGCGCGTGGTGGTGTTTCCGAAAATGTTGACGCGGCGCACATACACCCGTCGCCCCGGATCCACCACAAAGGTGAAGGCAGCACTCCTGGCTTCCTTGTTGATATCCGGATTGGCATTGACGTTAGCAAAGGAATAGCCCTCATTGGCCAGACGATCGGAGATGGCTTTGCTGGAGGTAGTGACTTTTTCACGGGAGAAGATTTCACCCGGCTTGAGCTTGACCAGATTCATCAACTCGGCTTCGGGCACGATGAATTGGCCTGCCAGTTTGACCTCGGAGACCTTGTAGGGTTCTCCTTCGTGAATATTGATGGCAATGTAGATGTCCTGTTTGTCGGGCGAGATGGAAACTTGGGTGGATTCCACGGCAAATTCCAGATAGCCCCGGTCCTGATAAAAGGCGCGCAGGGTTTCCAGATCGCCAGAGAGTTTTTGTTTGGAGTACTGATCGTTTTTTGTATACCAGGAAAACCAGTTAGGCGTATTGAGCTGGATTTGTTCCAGCAAGAGTTTTTCTGGAAAGGCCTTGGCGCCAACCAGGTTAATTTCCCGAATGTGGGCCACCTCCCCTTCCACGATATTGAACGCCAGTGATACCCGGTTGCGTGGCATGGGGGTGATCGTCGTCGTCACCTGGGCGGAGTATTTACCTTTTCCCAGATACTGCCGTTTCAATTCCTTTTCGGCCTTGTCCAGCAAGGATTTATCGTAAATCCGCGACTCCGCAATCCCGATGGACTTGAGGGCATCCTTCAACTGATCCTTACTGAAGGCCTTGGAACCGTTGATTTCGATATGGGCAATGGAGGGGCGTTCCTGCACCACCACCACCAGCACATCCCCGTCAGCCTCTAACCGGACATCCGAAAAAAAGCCTGTGTCATACAGGGACTTGAGAGCCGCCGAGGATTTTTCTCCGGTGATTTTATCGCCCACCTTGAGCGGCAGGTAACTGAATATCGTCCCCGCTTCGATGCGCTGCGCTCCTTCTACCCGAATATCCCGGATCACGAAGGGGTCTAACGCCCAAGCCAAAGAAACCCATAACAAACAAATAAGCAGCAGAATCTTGCGAATGATCATGAATACCGGTCAATTGGTTAGCAGACGTTGAATATCGTTATATAGTGCAAATCCCATCAGGGCGACCAGCAAAAACAGTCCGATTCGCTGCGTGAACGCCATGAGTTGATCGGAAAGAGGAGACCCCTTGATCAATTCCACAGCATAATACATCAAATGCCCCCCATCCAATAAGGGAACCGGCAGCAGATTGAGCGCTCCCAGACTGATGCTGATCATGGCAATAAACGTCAAATAGGGGATGAGCCCCTTGCGCGCCGTTTGCCCAGCATAGTCCGCAATCTGAATGGGACCGCCCACGTTTTTCCAGGAAGAGGCTCCGATCACCATACGGCCAAAGGTTTTGAAGGTCAGCGCAGTGAGTTCCCAGGTTTTCTGGGCCGCATGGCGCAAGGCTTGCCCTGGGGTATCGCGCAATGTCACCCAGTGCTGGGCAGCCAGTGCTGGCGGTACTTCGGGCGCCACACCCATCTTGCCGATGGTCGAGCCGTCGGGCTGGGTTTCGGCCAGAGGGACCACGTCGCAGGTCAACACCCCCTGTGCACGCCGAATTTGCAGGCGCAGATTCTGGCCCGGACTGGCCCGCACCCGCGTCACCAGGGCCTGCCAGGAATCCAGCGGTTGACCGTTGATGGCCAGGATCTGGTCATGCACCTGTAATCCGCCCCGAGACGCAGGGCTCTGGGGGAGCACTTGCCCCACCTGTGCGGGCAGGGGATAGTCCCATGGGGTAAAGCCCAGACGGGACCAAAGCGTTGATTCTTCCAGCGTGGAGTCCAGGTCCGTCAGCGCAATCTGGCGAATCCAGAGATGCTGTGCCCCGTCCCGCCCCTGGAACGACAGGATCGGCTGATCCAGCGCCTGGTCCAGCACTTGTAACTGAAACTCGCTCCAACTGAGTACTGGAACCGAGCCCACCTGTTCCACCAGATCGCCCGCTGCAAATCCGGCCTGAGCCGCTAGGGTTCCCGGGGCCGGCGCATCGAGGTAAGGCCGCAACCCGGGAATACCCGCCAGATAAAGCACCACATAGAGCAGGAAGGCCAATAAAAAATTGGCCAAGGGACCGGCCGCCACGATGGCGGCGCGCGTTTTCAGCGATTGCCGATTGAACGCTCGGGCCACTTCTTCGGATGCCACGGGCGCTTCGCGCTCATCCAGCATGCGTACGTATCCCCCCAGGGGAAAAGCGGCAATCACCCATTCGGTTTGATCCGCACCCCGGCGCCAACGCCACAGGGGACGACCCAGGCCAATGGAAAAACGCAACACCTTGACGCCCAGGCGCCGCGCCACCCAGTAATGGCCCCATTCATGCACCACGATCAGCAACAGCAGAGCCACCAGAAACGCCAGCAAGGTTTGCAGGCCACTCCCCAGATGACTCATGCTGCGGACATCCGGGCCATTTGCTGTAGCGCCTGTTGCCGCGCTAGGTCATCCGCTGCCAGTATCTGTTGCAGCGTATCTGCCGCCGTGGGAGACAACTGCGCCAGCACCTGTTCGTTGACCTGCGCAATCTGATCAAAACGCAGCCGTCCCTGCAGGAAAGCCTCTACTGCGACTTCGTTGGCCGCATTAAGAATGGCTGGGCTGGTGCCACCGCGGTTCATGGCTTCAGTGGCCAGGCGCACGGCAGGAAAACGCTCCAGGTCTAGGGGCAGGAAGTGCAGCGCCGCCACGGCCGTCAAATCCAGAGCGGCGACTCCCGCAGTGATCCGTTCTGGCCAGGCCAGAGCATGGGCAATGGGGGTACGCATGTCCGGATTGCCCAGTTGGGCCAGCACTGATCCGTCCACATAGGACACCAGAGAGTGAATGATGCTCTGCGGATGAATCAGAATATCCACTTGCTCGGGACGGGCATCAAATAACCAGCAGGCTTCGATCAATTCCAGGCCCTTGTTCATCATGGTGGCCGAGTCCACGGAAATTTTCTGTCCCATGGACCAGTTAGGGTGCTTACAGGCCTGGGCCGGGGTAACCTGCGCTAGGGCAGAGAGTGGATGGTGCAAAAAAGGGCCCCCAGAGGCCGTCAGAATGATGCGGGCCACACCCTTGGCCTGCAATGCACCGGGCGTCGCAGGAAGCGACTGGACCACCGCGTTATGTTCGCTATCTACCGGGAGCAACGTTGCGCCATGATGATGGACGGTTTGCATCAGGAGCGAACCCGACATGACCAGTGCTTCCTTGTTGGCCAATAGAATACGCTTTCCAGCTTGGGCTGCTGCCAGCGTGGAGGGAAGTCCGGCGGCTCCCACGATAGCGGCCATCACCGTATCGACCTGCGGATGCGACGCCACAGTGCAAAGAGCCTGCGCTCCCACCAGCACCTCGGTCAACACGGGTACTGGCTGCTGGCGCAGCAACCGGTGCAACTGCTCCGCCTCCTGGGCATGGCTGACCACCGCATAGCGCGCGTCGAAACGCACACATTGTTGCGCCAGCAAGGGCACATTGCGATGTGCCGAGAGGGCAAAAATTCGATAGCGCTCCGGGTGCAGCGCCACCACTTCCAGCGTGCTCCGCCCAATGCTTCCGGTTGCTCCCAGCAGAGTCAGGGTTTGCATGGGCGCCCGTCCGCAAAAGAAGCGCCGGTCATGTCAGTTCGCTGGCCAGAAGCGCTGCCAAAGGCAGGGTGGCAGTCAAGGCATCGATCCGGTCCAGCAGGCCACCGTGGCCCGGCAACACTTTGCCGCTATCCTTGACACCCGCACAGCGTTTGATCCAGGATTCGAAGAGATCCCCCAAAATTCCAAGTACGACCAGCACAAACACCAGCACAAACCACAGAGTCCCCAGTCGGCGCAGCATCCTGGCCCACAGGGCACCGCTCTGTGGCGCTCCATGCCAGAAATACAGGGCATACAGTCCCACGCCCAACAGCGCACCGGCCACTCCCTCCCAGGTTTTTCCTGGACTGATGGCGGGAGCCAGTTTGTGACGACCCAGGGTACGACCCGCAAAATAGGCACAGGTATCAGACACCCACAGGATGCCCATGAACAGCAGCAAGGTCCAAGGATCCAAAGTGCGCAAGGACAGCAGAGCATAGCCCGTCGGCAGGATCACGATCCACCCCGTCAGGGCTAGTTTGGCGGGATGGTCCACGCGCCAGCGGTACTTGAGCCAGAGCGGAGCCACGATCACCCAGAACAGAACGGACAATAGCTGCAACACGGCCTGGGCGGTGACGGCGAGCTCGCCGTCAAGCCCGATCCAACCCACCAGTAGCACGGACAGAGTAAAAAAAATGGCCCGTCCAAGAAGGCCAAAAGCCGACAGGTCGCACCATTCCCACAGAGAAATCAGCACCAAGAGCCCTACCAGAGCCGTCCAAAACCAAGGCGGGGCGCGCCATAACCCCATTCCCAACAACCCTAGCAGGAGCAGTGCCGTCAGGATTCGAGTGCCTAGCATTGGTCTCCCGTTCGGCCAAAACGTCGTTCGCGTTTTTGATAGGACTCAATGGCCTGCTGGAAGCTCTTGGCATCAAAATCGGGCCACAGCGTGTCGGTGAAGTACAGTTCGGTATAGGCTAGTTGCCACAGCAGAAAATTGCTGATGCGCTGTTCGCCTCCGGTGCGGATGAACAAATCCGGCTCCGGGGCTTCGCCCATGGATAGATAGGACTGCAGATCGAGTTCCTGGATGGTACTGTGCTGTTTTTCCGGATGCTCCCGCAACAACCGGTTGACCGCCTGCAAAATATCCCAGCGACCGCCATAGTTGACCGCTACCGTCAGGGTCAGTCCGGTGTTGTTTTGGGTCAACTGGTGAGCATCGGCAATCAGGGTTTGCAAACGCAGACCCAGCGGGGCTTGGTCTCCGATAATGCGCAAACGGATTTTGGCCGCATGCATGCGCTGGATTTCATTTTCCAGATTAGTGACGAAAAGTTGCATCAGCATCCCCACCTCTTCGGGGGGGCGCCGCCAGTTTTCGCTGCTGAAGGCAAACAAGGTCAGATATTCAACGCCCAGTTGGGTGGCCTGCTGGACCAATTTACGCACGGTTTCACTGCCCCGTCGGTGCCCAGCAATACGCGGCAGCAGTCGTTGTCGCGCCCAACGACCGTTGCCGTCCATGATGATGGCCACATGCCGGGGAATGGCCCCTGTCGTGGGGATTACGCGTGTTGAACTGGATGTCATGGCCGCCATGGGGTTAGTCGGGGGTTCCCTTGGATATCACACAGCCATCAGTTCGGATTCCTTGAGGGCCAACAATTTGTCGATCTCACTCACATGGCGATCAGTGAGTTTTTGAATCTCGTCCTGAGCCCGGCGCTCATCGTCTTCCGAAATGGATTTAGCCTTCTGCAATTCCTTGAGCTGCGCCAGGGAATCACGCCGCACATTGCGAATGGCCACCCGCGCATTTTCTGCTTCCGCTTTCACCACTTTGGTCAGATCGCGGCGGCGCTCCTCGGTCAGGGACGGCATGGGCACACGGATCAGATCGCCCTGAGTGGAAGGATTTAAACCCAGGTCGGCATCGCGAATCGCCTTTTCGATGGCCCCCACCGTTTTCTTTTCGTAGGGAGACACCCCGATGGTGCGGGCATCGATCAAATTGACTCCCGCCACTTGATTGATGGGCGTGGGAGTGCCGTAGTAGTCCACACGCACGTGATCCAACAGTCCGGCATGAGCCCGTCCAGTCCGGACTTTCCCTAAATCGGTTTTCAGGGTTTCTACCGATTTTTGCATTTTCTGTTCGGCAGATTTTTTGACATCAGCAATCATGATTTTGTACTCCAATCCGCTCAGTGGGTCACGAAGGTACCTTCAGCCTCTCCCATGACGACCCGCTTGAGTGCGCCGGGCTTGAAGATACTGAAAACACAAATAGGAAGATTCTGATCCCGGCATAAGGTCAGCGCCGTGGCATCCATCACTTTCAAATTGTTGACGATGGCCTGCTCGAACGTCAGGCGTTCGTAACGGGTGGCCAAGGGATCCTTGAGCGGATCGGCCGTATAAATGCCGTCCACTTTGGTGCCCTTCAGAACCACCTGAGCGCTCATCTCCATGCCGCGCAAAGCAGCTGCTGTATCTGTAGTAAAAAAGGGATTGCCCGTTCCTGCGGCAAAAATAACGACTTTCCCCTCTTCCAGATAACGCAGGGCCTTGCCGCGAATGTACGGTTCGGCCACCTGTTCCAAGTTGAGTGCGGATTGCACCCGACTGACCACATCCACCCGCCGCATGGCATCCTGCAGGGCCAGGGCATTCATCACAGTTGCCAGCATGCCCATGTAATCGGCCGTGGCCCGATCCATACCCTTGGCCCCCAGAGCAACCCCCCGGAAAATATTCCCGCCGCCGATGACCACGCCCACCTGCACGCCAATCCGGGTGATGGCCGCCACTTCTTCCACGATGCGTTCGATGGTAGCACGATTGATCCCGTAAGGATCCGGGCCCATCAAAGCCTCTCCGGACAACTTGAGCAAAATACGCTGATAGGCCGGTTTCATAGGCAGGAGGACTCCTCAGGCCCCGGCCGCAGCAGCCACTTCGGCCGCAAAGTTGTCGACTTTCTTTTCCAGTCCCTCGCCCACCACCATCAGGGCGAAGCGCTGAACCTTGGCCTGACGGGCAGTCAGCAACTGCTCGACGGTCTGGTCCGGATTCTTGACGAAGGGTTGGCCCAGCAGGGTGACTTCGGCCAGATACTTGACGATGCGCCCTTCCACCATGCGCGTCACAATATCAGCAGGCTTGCCCGACTCGGCCGCCTGAGCCGTGTAGATTTCCCGCTCCTTGAGCAGCAGTTCAGAGGGGACTTCCTCTTTCGACACGCACACGGGTTTGCTGGCGGCCACATGCATGGCAAGATCCCGTCCCAGACTTTCGTCCCCGCCCACCAGATCCAGCATCACCCCGATCCGGGTTCCGTGCAGGTATTGAGCCAGACGCCCAGCAGCCTGAAAGCGATCGAAGCGACGAACCGTGATATTTTCTCCCAGCTTCATCACTAGGGCTTTGCGCTGGGTTTCCAGCGTTCCTCCCTGGGGCAACGTGTGTTGCACCAAGCGGTCTACGTGGGCAGGATCCTGTTGGGCCACCTGTTCAGCTACCAAGCGGGCGAAGCCGATGAAGTCCTCATTTTTCGCCACGAAATCCGTTTCACAGTTGACTTCCACCAGGGCCCCCAGTTTGCCGTCTTCCGCCACCCAGGAAGCCACCACGCCCTCAGCGGCAACACGCCCCGCCGCCTTGCTGGCCTTGGCGCCGCTGCGAATGCGCAATAAGTCTTCAGCCGCCTTGAGATCACCCTGCGCTTCACTCAGGGCCCTCTTGCATTCCATCATGCCCAGACCCGTCATTTCACGCAGTTCCTTCACCATCGATGCGGTAATTTCCGCCATTTCCATACTCCATCAATATCCCGCAACCTGCGGTTGAGGATGCCACTATCGTACCGGACATCCGAACAAATCGATCACAACCTCGTGCCCGCCGATCCGTCCGGGGAAAAGGCCTGCTGTACAAGCACTAGCCCCCAGAGGGCATCAGATATGGGCTATTCTCCTCCAGACGGAGACCCCGGCGTCTCGTCTTCTTCCATAAACTCTTCGGAGGCCACCAGTTCGTTGATGGACTGAGCCCGACCTTCCAGAATGGCATCAGCCACGCCGCGAGCATACAGGCGAATGGCCCGCGTGGAATCATCGTTACCCGGGATGATATAGTCGATGCCTTCCACCGAGTTGTTGGTATCCACCACCCCGATGATGGGAATCCCCAGCTTGCGCGCTTCCACGATGGCGTTTTTTTGGTAGCCCACATCGATCACGAACAAGGCATCGGGGATTCCGCCCATGTCCTTGATTCCGCCCAGACTGCGTTCCAGTTTTTCCAGCTCACGCTGATAGTCTAGGGCTTCTTTTTTGGTCAGCCGCTCCAGTGAGCCGTCGGCTGTCATTTGGGTGAGATCATGCAAGCGTTTGATGGACTGCTTGACGGTCTTGAAATTGGTCAGCATACCCCCCAGCCAGCGGTGATCCACGAAAGGGGAACTGGCGCGCAGGGCTTCTTCCCGCACGATTTCGCGGGCTTGTCGTTTGGTCCCCACAAACAGCACCGTGCCCTTGTTGGCCGAGAGCTTGCGCACAAACGCCATGGCTTCCAGATACATTGGAAGCGTTTTTTCTAGGTTGATGATGTGAATTTTGTTGCGATGGCCAAAAATGAAGGGGGCCATCTTGGGGTTCCAGTAACGGGTTTGGTGTCCAAAATGCACCCCCGCTTCCAGCATTTGACGCATGGTTACAGACATGATTACTCCTTGATTCGGGTTAAGCCGCCACCGACCCCCTACACTCCACATCATTTGGAGCACCCGGATACGGATCGGTGTGTGAATTGACAGCGAACAGGCACTGCCACCGCCAACAGGAATGAACACTGCTGGATTTTTCGTGCTCGGAGATCAGACAGGGAACACGAAGCCGCAGGAGTTTAGCACGCCGTCGCCCTAGGAACAAGAACAACCCCACAGCCCACCCATTCCCCACACGCCAGCGCGCAGCATTTTCCCTTCGGATTGCGCCAGGGCGCATACCTGTCCGGACACAGCAGTTCGGCGCAACGGCACAGACGACCGGAGATTGAATGCTATAATCTTGGCAACCCCTTTGCCCCCGGAATGCCATGCCAAACGCCGTTCACCTGAAAACTCCCGACGAAATCCAGGCCATGCGTGTGGCCTGCAGGCTGGCCTCTGAGGTCCTCGATTTCATCACCCCGCATGTGCGCGTGGGCGTGACCACGGAAGAACTGGACCGTCTGTGCCATGCTTTCATGGTCGAAGAACAGGGCACCATCCCGGCCCCTCTCCATTATTGCCCTCCGGGACATACGCCTTACCCCAAATCCATCTGCACCTCGGTCAATCATCAGGTATGCCATGGCATTCCCGGCTCACGCATCCTCAAGAACGGCGATAGCGTCAACCTAGACATCACGGTCATCAAGGAGGGATTTCATGGCGATACCAGTCGCATGTTCTGTGTGGGTACGCCCGGCAAACAGGCCCGGCGCCTGTGCGACATCACCTTCGAAGCCCTGTGGAAAGGCATCCGGGAAGTGGCTCCTGGCAAACGCCTGGGAGATATCGGTCACGCCATCCAGCAATTTGCAGAGGGGGCCGGCTTTAGCGTCGTTCGGGAATTCTGCGGTCACGGGATTGGACGGCAGTTTCACGAAGAGCCCCAGGTACTGCACTACGGTCAAAAAAACACCGGAATACCGCTTGTCCCGGGCATGATCTTTACCATCGAACCCATGATCAACACCGGACGTCGGGACATTCGGCAACTCGCCGATGGCTGGACCATCGTTACCGCCGATCACAGTCTTTCGGCCCAATGGGAACACACCCTGCTGGTCACCGAAACCGGCTACGAGGTCTTGACGGTTTCCGCAGGAACCCCGCCGCCGCCATGAACGGTACCCGCAGCACGCTGCACCCCTCCGACGCGGCAGATGCCCCGCCTGCACCGCCAGACGTCAAGGCTATCCGCCAGCGTCTGCACACCACTCGTGAGCGCCTTAAACAGGCCTATCTGCAATCTCCCAACCCGGGGCGTCTGCTCACTCAATGGCGCGAAACAGTGGACGAGGTCTTGCTGCAGCTGTGGGATTACGTCCATATCTGGTCGCGTGCTGCACTGGGCGCTGTGGGGGGATATGGGCGCGGCGAACTCTATCCCTATTCAGATATCGACATCCTGTTACTGCTCCCGGTAGCACCGGATGGCGACACCACCCAACGCATCGAGCAACTCATCGTGCTGCTCTGGGATGCAGGTCTGGAAGTAGGCCATAGCGTGCGCACCCACAGTGAATGCCTGAGCGAGGCACAGCAAGATCTGACCATTGCCACCACCTTGTCGGATGTGCGTTACCTGGCCGGAAGCCCCGGGGCCATTGCGCGCCTGCGTATTGCTTTGCGTCAGGCTCTGGATCTGCCAGGCTTCGTCAAGGGCAAAATGGGTGAACAACGCGCCCGCCATCTCAAGCATCACGACACTGCCTTCAATCTGGAGCCCAATCTCAAGGAAAGCCCTGGTGGGCTGCGAGATATTCATTCCATCATGTGGCTGGCCTGGGGGACAGGTCTGGAAGCCAATTGGTCGGCTCTGGCCCACGAAGGCTTCATTACCGAACAGGAAGTCCGCCAGGCCCGGACATTGCAACATTTTTTGCAAGATCTTCGCATCCGCCTGCATTACCTGGCCAGCCGTCGGGAAGATCGCCTGCTGTTCGATTATCAAAGTGCGCTGGCCCAGCAACTGGGTTTTTCTGATCATGGCGCCCGTCGCGCCAGCGAACACCTGATGCAGGCGTACTACAAAACCGCCAAATCAGTGCTGTTGCTCAACACGATTCTTCTGGAGCAGTTGCACACCCTGGTGTACCCAGAAACCTTGGAAGAGGTGGAACATCTGGAGGGGCCTTTCGTACGCCAGGGAGATTTGCTGGCCACACGTCCGGAACATCTGTTCGAAATCCAACCCGACCGGATCTTGCAAGGCTTTTTGATGCTGCAGCGCTATCCTCATCTGCGGGGGTTCACGCCAACGGCTCTGCGCGCCCTGTGGCGTGGCAAAAACCACATCAACACCACCTTTCGGGCCAATCCGGATAACCAGCAATGTTTCCTGGAAATTCTGCGGCAGCCCTTGCGAACGGCCGATGTCATCCGTCGCATGAACTACTACGACGTCTTGGGGCGATACATCCCTCCCTTTGGCCGCATCGTGGGGCAAATGCAGCATGACCTGTTTCACGCCTACACGGTCGACGAGCATATCCTGAAGGTGCTGCGCAATCTGCGGCGCTTTGCCATACCACAGTACGATCATGAATTTCCCTTCTGCGCCTTGCTCATGCGTCAATTCGACCGGGTTGACCTGCTCTATCTGGCAGCCCTGTTTCACGATATCGCCAAGGGGCGCGGCGGAGATCACTCCGAACTGGGCAGCGTCGATGCCCTCCAGTTCTGCCTGCAGCATGGCTTAGCTCGGGCCGACAGTGACTTTGTGGCATGGCTGGTCAAGCATCATCTGCACATGTCCGCCGTGGCCCAAAAACAGGACTTATCCGACCCCGAAGTGATTCGGCGCTTTGCTCTTCAGGTGAGCGATCAACGCCATTTGACGGCGCTGTATCTGTTTACGGTAGCGGATGTACGCGGCACCAGTCCCAAGGTCTGGAATGCCTGGAAAGGAAAACTGCTGGAAGATTTGTTCCGGGCCACCCTGCGGGCGCTGGCCGGCTCGGGCTCTGACCCCGATTCCCTGATTGCAGAAAAGCGGCAGGACGTGAATCGTATCTTGCGCCATTACGGATTTCCTGACAACGCTGAAATCGCGCTCTGGAAAACGCTGGACCCCTCCTATTTTCAGCGCCATGAGGCCCAGGATATTGCCTGGCATGCGCGCAGCCTGCAAGGGCGTCTGGACACAGGACAACCGGTGGTTCGGGCACGCTTGTCCCCTGTAGGAGAAGGAATGCAGGTGCTGATCTATACCCCGGACCAAAAAGGACTCTTTGCCCGGATTTGCGGGTATTTCGACCGCATCGGGCATACCATCATGGAAGCCCGGATCCACACCACACTGGATGGCCGCGCTCTGGATACCTTTCAGGTCATGCACCGCAGTTCGACCCTGGAACATTATCGCGACACCTTAACCCGCATCGAAAACGAGTTGCAGGAGCGCTTGCTTACCGAAGCGGCCCTGCCGCCACCGCAAATGGGTCGTTTGTCCCGCCACGTGCGCCATTTCCCCATTGCCGCCATGGTCTATCTGGGAGAACCCGAACGGGAAGGTATCCGACCACTCACCATCGTGGCTGGTGACCGACCCGGCCTGCTCTATCGGGTCTCCCTGGTTTTGGTACAACACGATCTCAACCTGCATGGGGCGCGAATCAACACGTTGGGGGAACGCGCCGAAGACACCTTCCTGATCTCCGGTCTAGCCGTAGAATCAGCAGCAGGGCGCGAGCAATTGCGCACGCAATTGCTCGCCGAGCTCAACGACCTGCCGGTGTAATCAATCGCCGTCCGCGCCACTTTGCCCGGGAAACAGCGCCTGTTGATACCCGAAGTGCGTGAGATCCGGCATACGCATGGGGTAGAGAATACCCAGTAAATGATCGCATTCATGTTGCACCACGCGCGCGTGAAACCCGCTGACGGCTCGGTCGATGGGCGTGCCGTTTTCATCCCAACCCTGATACCGTAGATGGCGATATCGTGGCACCAACCCCCGCAGACCGGGAAGCGATAAACAGCCCTCCCATCCCAACTCCTTCTCGTCACTCAAGGGAGTGAGCACCGGGTTGATGAGCACAGTGGGGGGAATCGGCGGGGCATCCGGGTAGCGTACATTAAAGTCCCCGCCAAAAATCACCAGTTGCACACTCTCCCCGATCTGAGGTGCCGCCAATCCGGCACCATCCAGCGCCTGCATGGTATCGCGTAAATCCTGAAGCAGCGCCGGCAACCAGGGCTCATGCACGTGGACAATGGGTTGGGCACGCTGCAACAGCAGGGGATGCCCCATGTGCAGCACTGACCTAACGGACATGGTTGAGCAGACCCGATTGCTGCAACCAGAGACGAAAGGCTTCCCCCACTTCGGGATGGCGCACGCCATAGATGAGGGTAGCCTCCAGGTACCCCAGTTTGCTGCCGCAGTCATAGCGCACCCCCTCGAAGGGACAGGCCAGTACTGTTTCATGGGCCAGCAAAGCGGCAATCCCGTCCGTCAACTGAATCTCTCCACCTGCACCGGGCTGGATGGCACGGAGTTGCTGAAAAATAGCCGGCGTCAGAATATAACGCCCCACCACTCCCAGATTGGAGGGGGCGTTTTCGGGGCGCGGTTTTTCGACGATGGCGCTGATGGCGCGCGGCCCTTCGGAAGCCGGGGTAGAGTCTTGCAATTTCACAATTCCATACTGCTGGGTTTGTTCCGCTGGCACTTCCTGCACGCCCAGCACCGAGGTTCCGTAACGCTCATACAGCGCGACCATCTGGGTGAGCGCCGGGACGCCGGCATCGATCAGATCATCGGCCAGCAAGACGGCGAAGGGTTCATCGCCCACCAGGGGCGCGGCACATAAAATGGCATGCCCCAAACCCAGCGCCTCCGCCTGGCGAACATAGGCACACGTCACCCCGGCCGGCAGCAGGTTCTGGATTTGCTCCATCAGGCGGGTTTTGCCCCGTTGCAGCAATTCGTTCTCCAGTTCATAGGCCTTGTCGAAATGATCCTCGATGGCACGCTTGCCCCGACCCGTGACAAAAATCAATTCGGTAATGCCTGCTGCCACCGCCTCCTCTGCTGCATACTGAATCAGCGGTTTGTCCACAATGGGGAGCATTTCCTTGGGACTGGCCTTGGTTGCAGGCAAAAACCGACTACCAAGGCCGGCCACGGGGAATACTGCTTTTTTGATGGGTTTCATGAGAAGGTCCTGACAATGAGTGGAGTCTGCGAGCCGTGGGCTTAATGGCTAAAGAGTCGGGTTGCCAGGGGTGAACCGGGTGCAACCCCCTGATTGTCCATGCGTGCCAGAATACCGGTGAGCTGTTTTTCGATGGCAGCCAGTTGCCGCAACCCCAATGGGGCATCATTATCATCCACCACCCGGGCATTGAGCGTCCGGGCCAGGCGTTCCGCCATCGCAAACATTTCCCGCAGAGCCGGCAAGGCCTCGGCCACACGCGGCACATCCAGTAAGAAGGTGACCGCAGAGACCAGGGCCCCGTCTGCCTCATGCACCAGCAATGGTTTGCCCTCCCGATGCGTCAGGGTGAAACGGTCATTGCCCTGGGCATCGCGCCAATGGTAGGCGCCATCCTCCTGCAACCGGAGTCCTTCGGTGGCCGCCAGATCATACAGTCGCTCCATGGTCACACCCTTACCCTCCGGCAACACCACATTGATGCCAATAATCACATCCACTTGACTGCAAAATTGCTCTAGGGCAAGCGCATTGGTCAAGCCCTGCTGGGGGTCGCCAGCCTGGAACGCGGCCTGCAGTTGCTTGGCCAAGGAACGCATTTCGTCCATGAACAGGGTCAGGCGGGCTTCATTGACCGGTCCGCTGCGACTAGCCAATTGCAACAACCCCTGAATGACCTGAAAGGAAAGGGTTCCGGGCTCCTCAATCGCGTAGCAGGGACCAGATAGATCGGAGGCCGGGTATCCCACCCAACGCACATGGCGGGTCATAACACCCGATTTCACCAGAGTCTGCCAAAAATCGCCGGCACCCAGACCGCGCGGCGCTCGTAGGGTCACCGCAAACTCCAGCGCAGGGTCGGCCGCTTCGCCCAAGCGCATAGTATGGGCGCCAGAAGTCGCCTCCCAGGGCACCGCCCCCGGGGTCTCCAACCCGGGTTCGGTCCGTAGGGCGGCGCTCGACACGCCAGAAGGACCGGTGGCCGTAGCGTCGTCCTGACCTTCCTGGGCAGGAACCAATTGGGCCACCAGACGTTTGTGGCGTTGCTCCCGGATACGATTGAAGACCAACACAGCCCCTAGGAGCGCCAGTCCTGCTACTGCCAGACCCACTTGCAATTCGTTCATGAATTTCCCTCTCAGACCACGGTCTCTTCGGATATGCGGACGGCCTCTTCAATATCCACGGCCACCATTCGGGATACGCCAGACTCGGCCATGGTAATACCCACCAATTGTTGCGCCATTTCCATGGCAATTTTATTGTGGGTGATAAACAGAAACTGGGTATGCTGAGACATCCGACGCACCAGGTTGGCAAAGCGCTCGGTATTGGCATCATCCAGTGGTGCATCCACTTCATCCAGCAGGCAAAAGGGTGCTGGATTCAATTGAAACAAGGCAAACACCAGGGAGAGTGCCGTTAGGGCTTTTTCGCCGCCGGAGAGCAAATGGATGGAGGTGGTTTTTTTCCCGGGGGGTTGGGCCACGATGTGTACGCCGGCATCCAGGATTTCTTCGCCGGTCAGTTCGATCCGGGCATACCCACCCCCAAACAGAGAGGGGAACAAGGTACTGAAACCTGCATTGACGCGTTCGAAGGTGTCTCGCAATTGGTCCCGGGTTTCCCGATCGATGCGCTGCATGGCTTGCTCCAGCGTGGTGACCGCCGTTTTGAGATCGGTGACCTGATCCTCCAGCCATTGCCGACGGTTTTGTGCCGCTGTCAATTCTTCCAGGGCCGCCAGGTTCACTGCCCCCAAGGCATCAATCTGCTGCTGCACGGTTTGGCACTGCTGGAGCAGGAAGGCCGGACGGGAGTTCGTGTCCAGTAAGGTTTCTAGCACGGATTCCTGGGCCTGGTTCTGGTCCAGTTCCTCTTGAGCTCGCGCCAGATTCAAGCGGGCTTCCTGTTCCTTGAGTTGCAGTTGTCCCAAACGTTGCCGCAAGGGGTCCTGCTGTTGCTGCCAGGACAACCGCTGCTGGTCTAACTCTCGCAGGTAAGTATGGCAGGATTCCAGTTCCTGACGCGCCAGCGAGAGCAATTTTTCCCGCTCCCCGCGAGTGGCCAGGGCCTGCTGCAGGTGCATCTGCACTGCAGGCTCGTTGTGGAGGGCCAATTCCTGGCTCAGGGCTGCCTGTCG
>JAJZHV010000099.1 GCA_021804345.1 Pseudomonadota bacterium
TCCTTACCCGGCGGATCTGGTGCGGCACATCACCCTGCACAATGGCACTGCCGTCACCCTGCGTCCGATTCGTCCTGAAGATGCGGACATGGAGCAGAACTTTGTGAAGTCCCTTTCGGATGACTCGCGCTATTTTCGTTTCATGGATGCCCTGCGGGAACTCCCACGCTCCATGCTGGTACGCTTTACACAACTGGATTATGAACGGGAAATTGCGCTGGTGGCCATCACGCAGCAGGGCGATCATCCTACCCAGATCGGGGTGGTGCGTTATGCCACCAACCCGGATGGAGAGTCTTGCGAGTTTGCGCTGGTCATTGGCGACGAATGGCAACGCCATGGCCTGGGAAAAATCATGATGGAATATCTCATGGAGATTGCGGCACAACGGGGATTAAAGAGTATTGAAGGAGAAGTGCTGGGGTCCAATCCAGGCATGCTACACCTGATGACCCGGCTGGGCTTTGCCATCCACACTTCGCCGGAAGACCCCGCCATTCGAATCGTGACACGCAACCTGGAATGCGGCACGGGCGCTACCCCCAGCTGAGTTGCAAACAGGATCGGACGCTTAGTGCGGGAGAATTTTATCGGGATCCACGGGCTTGCCGTGGTAACGGATTTCAAAATGCCAATGGGGAGACTCTCCGGCTAGGGTGGTTGCTAGGCGTTCACCACGCTGCACCGTCTGGCCCTCGTGCACCAGTACCTTGCCGTTGTTGGCATACACGCTGAGATAATCGGGGCCATGTTTCACAATGACCATCTCGCCATAGTTCCTGATGCTGTTACCCACATACGTCACCACACCGTTCGCGGCACAAAATACCGGTGTTTGCCCGTGGGGAGTGAAATCGATGCCGCGCGTTCGGGTTTGATAAGGTCCAGCTAGGGATTTTTCCAGAGGCCACATCCAGGTCACGCTGCCCGGTGGTGCGGGATGAGAGGGTTCGGGCGCAGGTTTGCTGCGCGCACTCGGGGCCACGGGACTTTCCTTGAGGGGATGAGAAGTCACTGGCGCGGGGGCATTCGAGGCACAACCCGCCATCCCTGCCAGTAGTCCCAGTCCCGCCAGCAGGATCCCGCCTCGGGCTAGAACCCGAGGCGGCCACTGAAGAAGAAAAAAAGTCACAGTATTTGCTCCAGCAGGGGCACGAAATGTACCGCTTCGATGACCCTTTGAACCGGCCCCGTCTCGCTTTGTTCCACGAGGATTAGTTGTTGTTGGCGCTCACCCACGGGAATGACCAGTCGCCCGCCGGGAGCCAGTTGCGCCAGCAGGGCAGCAGGAATCTGCGGGGCCGCGGCTGCCACGATGATGCCGTCAAAGGGCGCGGCCTCGGGCAGGCCCTTGGTTCCGTCGGTGAATTTAAGACGCAGATTGCGAATCATGAGTGGCCACAATCGGGCCCGGGTGCGCTCCAGCAAGGCCCCAATGCGTTCTACGGAATACACCTCGGTGGCCAGTTGCGCCAGAACGGCCGCCTGATACCCACAACCTGTTCCCACCTCCAGCACCTTGGTCAATTTTCGACCTTGTACCAGTAGTTCCACCATGCGCGCCACCGTATAAGGCGCCGAGATGGTCTGTCCAAAACCAATGGGCAGTGCCGAGTCTTCGTAGGCCCGAACAGAAATTCCTTCATCCACGAACACATGCCGAGGAACCCGACCCATGGCGGCCAATACCTGCCCATCCTGAATGCCGCGCAATTTAAGCCGTTCCACCATCCGTGCCCGGGTGCGATCGGAGGTCATGCCAATGCCTGAAACCACCCGTCAACCCTCGAGCCATTGGCCCAGCGTGGAAAGCTGTTGATAATGCGTCAGATCCATCTGCAAGGGCGTCACGGACACGTAGCCCTGCGCTACGGCGTCAAAATCAGTGCCCTCTCCGGCATCGGCTGCTGGGCCTGCCGCACCCACCCAATAGACGGTTTCGCCCCGTGGGTTGGCCGTTTTGATGACCGGTTCGGCCTTGTGGCGACGCCCCAGGCGCGTGATGCGAAAGCCCTTAATATCGGCGTGCGGGCGATCGGGCACGTTCACATTCAGCAAGCTGGCATGGGGCAGTGGACTGGACTGAATTCGTCGAACCAGCGCCTGCACACAGCGTGCCGCCGTCTCGAAATGGCGCCCCGCCCCGGAGTGCGTGACCAGCGAAACGGCAATGGAAGGTATCCCCAACAGATACCCTTCGGTGGCAGCGGCCACGGTACCGGAATAGATGGTGTCGTCCCCCATATTGGCCCCGTGATTGATCCCGGAAACAACGATGTCGGGGGGCTGCTCCAGTAATCCCGTGACCGCCATGTGCACGCAATCGGTTGGGGTGCCATTGACGTAATGGAACCCGTTGGGCGCCTGGCGAACCATGAGGAGCCGGTCCAGCGTCAGCGAGTTTCTGGCCCCACTTTTTTCTGCATCGGGGGCAACGACAGTCACTGTGCCCAATTCTTCCAGGGCTTGTGCCAACACCCCAAGACCCAGGGAAAAATAGCCGTCATCATTGCTCAGCAGAATGCGCATGACCGGTTTTTCTCCTCAGCGGCGCAGGGGCGGCAGATCGGTACAGACTCCCTCGAACAGTTCTGCGGCCATGCCGATGGATTCGCCCAAGGTAGGATGGGGATGAATGGTTTTGCCAATATCCCCGGCTTCGGCGCCCATTTCGATGGCTAGGCACACTTCACTGATGAGGTCTCCCGCATGGGTTCCCACAATCCCCCCACCCAGGATGCGATGGGTGTCTTCATCGAAGAGCAGTTTGGTAAACCCTTCTTCGCGTCCATTGGCGATGGCCCGCCCGGATGCCGCCCAGGGGAAAACGGCCTTGCGAAAACGCAAACCCTGCGCCTTGGCCTGTTCTTCCGTGACCCCCGCCCAGGCCACCTCGGGATTGGTATAGGCCACGGAGGGAATTTGCCGCACATCCAGAAAACTGCGTTGCCCATCTGCACTTTCTGCTGCCACATGGCCCTCATGCACTGCCTTGTGAGCCAGCATAGGCTGCCCCACCACATCGCCAATGGCGAAAATATGAGGCACATTGGTGCGCTGCTGCTTGTCCACAGGAATGAAGCCGCGGGCATCGACGCTGACCCCGGCCATTTCAGCTCCGATCCGGGCGCCATTGGGGCTCCGTCCCACCGCCACCAGCACCAGATCGTAGCGTTCGGGCGCCGAGGGCGCCTGGGCCCCCGAAAAAGTCACCCAGATGCCGTCTTCTCGGGCTTCTACTGCCGTGGTTTTGGTTTGCAGCATGACCCGCTCAAAGCGCTTGGCATTGAATTTTTCCCACACCTTCACCAGATCGCGGTCAGCCCCGGCCATCAAGCCCTCAAGCATTTCCACCACGTGGATTTTGGCCCCTAAGGTGGCATAGACCGTTGCCATTTCCAGGCCGATGATGCCGCCGCCGATAACCAGCATGCGCTGTGGAATCTGGCGCAATTCTAGGGCGCCGGTGGAGTCAACGATGCGCGGATCCTGGGGGACGAAGGGCAATTTGACCGCCTCGGAACCGGCGGCGATGATGGCCCGGGAAAACTTGATGAGTTGCTGGCCTTCTGGTTGGGTGACTTGCAGATGGTTGGGATCGAGAAAACGGCCTTCCCCCTGAATCACCTGCACCTTACGCGCCTTAGCCATCTGTGCCAAACCGCCGGTCAGTTTTTTGACCACGCTGTCCTTCCACTGACGCAAGCGGACCAGATCAAATTGCGGCGCGCCAAAGCTGACTCCATGAGCCGCCAGGGCCTGCGCTTCCTCGGTGACTGCGGCCACATGCAGCAAGGCTTTGGAGGGGATACAGCCCACGTTCAGGCAAACGCCCCCCAAGGTGGCATGCCGTTCCACCAGGATGGTTTTAAGCCCCAGATCGGCCCCGCGAAAGGCTGCGGAGTAGCCGCCAGGTCCTGCGCCCAACACCAACAGATCACATTCCAGTGCATTCGAATCGTTCATGGTCATCCTCACAGCGTAGCGCGACGCATATCGCCCAGCAGGCCGATCAGGTGGTTATTGAAACGCGCCGCAGAGGCCCCGTCGATGACCCGATGGTCGTAGGACAAGGACAGCGGTGCAATCAGACGCGGTTGAAATGCTTGGTCCTTCCAGACCGGGCGCAAGCTGGCCTTGCAGACCCCCAGGATCGCCACTTCGGGCGCGTTGATGATGGGGGTGAAGTAGGTGCCACCAATGCCCCCCAGACTGGAAATGGAGAAGGTGCCGCCTTGCATGTCGGCCGGACCCAGTTTGCCCTCGCGCGCCTTGGCCGCCAGAGCACTGGCCTCGGCGGCGATTTGCATGACGCCCTTCTTGTCGGCATCGCGAATGACCGGCACCACCAGTCCATTGGGTGTGTCCGCCGCAAAACCGATATGGTAGTAATGCTTGAGCACCAAGGTGTCGCCATCCAGGGAAGCATTGAATTCGGGAAACTTGCGCAGGGTATTGCACACGGCCTTGATGAGAAACGCCAGTAGCGTGACCTTGGTCCCCGCCTTGACGTTTTCCTGATTCAACTGCACGCGAAAGGATTCCAGATCGGTAATATCCGCATCGTCATGATTGGTGACATGAGGAATCATGACCCAATTGCGATGCAAATTGGCCCCGGATATTTTTTTGATGCGGCTTAAGGGTTGGGCTTCGATGGGCCCATACTTGGCAAAATCCACTTGGGGCCAAGGTAACAGGCCCAGACCGATACCCGCTGCGGGCACCCCGGCGGCAGGTGCCGCTGCGCTCTGGATCAGGGATTTGACAAAGGCTTGCACGTCTTCGCGCAGAATGCGCCCCTTGGGACCACTGCCCTTGACGCGCCCCAGATCGACGCCTAATTCACGCGCAAAACGGCGGATGATGGGGCTGGCGTGAGCCTGGGTCATGGAGTGACTGGCGGCCTCGGGAGCCACATCCGCAACGGCTTGGGGCGATGGTGCAGCGCCAACCCCGGTCGGTGCCGCAGCCACGGGGGCGGGGTGGGCCTGAGCCAAAGCCGCAAACCCGGGCGCTGCGGCCGTGTGGGGCGATGGCACAGCCCCGGCACTGGCTACCGTGGCGCCAGAGCCTGCGGC
>JAJZHV010000100.1 GCA_021804345.1 Pseudomonadota bacterium
AAGAAATTTCTCACAGTATCAACACCGTGACTCATCTGGTGGAGGAGACCACCGTAGAAAGTCGCAGCATTCACGATGCACAGTCCACCGCTCAGACCCTGATCCATTCTGCCTCCAAACTCTTCATGGAAATGGTTCACGATTTTGAAGCGGCAGACAGCCAATTAAGCCACATATCCAATGCCACCAATGAAATCAGCCATGCCAACAGTCAAACCCATGCCCATGTTACCGAAATTCGTCAGATGGCGGTTCAGATCAACACCAGCATGACCGAATCCCTGGACAACTCCAATCATCTGCGTCTTTCCACTGAAAAAATTCAGGAGATGGTGGCGCAGTTTCGCATTGGGGCTGGTAATTTCGATTTCAACCTGGATTTGGTCAAGACCTATCGTGATCGGTTGCAGGACATGATTCAACACATGGCACAGCAGGGACTGCCCCTGTTTGACCGGCAATATCGCCCCATTCCCAATACCCAGCCACAAAAATACAGCACAGGATATGACCGGGATTTTGAACAGCAGGTGCAACCCGTCATCGATGAACTGTTACAGCAGGCCAAGGGGGCCACTTTTGCGCTCTGTGTGGATGTGAATGGCTACGGCCCCACGCATAACAGCAAGTACTCTCGGCCCGTCACCGGCCATCTGGAACAAGATCTGGCGCATAGTCGGGATAAACGGATTTTTAATGATCCTACGGGATTTCGTGCCGCACAAAGCATGCAACCTAGTCTGCTGCAAACCTACATGCGCGATACGGGAGAAATTTTGAACGACCTGTCCATGCCCATCGAGGTGCAGGGTCAGCATTGGGGTGCGTTACGGGTTGGGTTTATTCCGGAAAGCCTGATCGCGGAATGACCGGCCGGAGATTGACCTTCCTGTTGCCCTCCACAGCGCCGTATCCAGAGCAGCCTTCAGGCGATCAGATGCGCCGTAATCCCCTGGGGGGCAACAAAGATAGCCTGCTCGGCACCCGCTGCCCGCAATAACTCCAGGCGTTTGGCCTGGGGCACCATCAACAGAGCCGTGGATAATCCGTCTGCGATCATGCCCGAGAGCGCGACCACAGAGACACCCTGCAACGCTGGTGCGGTCATTCCGGTACGGGTATCGAAAATATGGGTAAAACGACCGGCAGGATCGAGCAAGGTGCCATAACCCCCCGAAGTAGCCACACAACGATCCACCACTTCGATGGTATCCAGCACTTCCTCGGGATTGGCGGGGTTGGCAAGCGCCAGGCGCCAGGCGGTGCCATCGGGTTTGTGGGACAGGGCCAAGGGCTCGCCCATGTCCACCAACATTCGATCAAACCCATGAGCGCGTAATATCTCTGCCACGCGGTCGGTGATATACCCCTGTGCCCCGCCATTCAGCGTTAAACCCATCCCGGGTTGCTGCAAAACGATACGACCCTGCTCGGGGTCGAGGCTGACCGCCCGCCAATTGACCAACTGCAGGGCGGCCTTAAGCACCTTGGGCGTAGGTCCGGCCGGGTCGGCGTTGGGTTGGCTGAAATGACGCTGATACACGGTCCACAGAGGCTGAACCGTGGGGTCGTAAACGCCATCGCTCAACTGGGCCAGATGCAGGGCGCGCTGCAACAGACGAACCAAATCTGGTGGTGCGGCCTGCAGTTCACCCTCGCGATTGAGTCGCCGCAAGGCGCTATCTGTGCGTTGCAAGCTGAAAATGGACTCCAATCGCGCCAGTTCACCCAGCGCCGCATGAATGGCCGCCTGGGCGCGTCCCGCTTGCTGGTGATACAGTCGGATGCTGGCCGGCGCACCCAGAGCCACACCCTCCCATTGTGCCATCTGCACGGGATGCCTGGTCCA
The DNA here is from genome assembly GCA_021804345.1 of Pseudomonadota bacterium. GTDB lineage: Bacteria > Pseudomonadota > Gammaproteobacteria > Burkholderiales > Ferrovaceae > JAJZHV01. Next base: position 1,850 of record JAJZHV010000100.1, read on the forward strand.
ACGCAGGCTTAGCGGAATACCCACTCCCATGGCCAGCAAAGTCAAAAAGCGGCGACGCTGTATGTTCAAAGCCATGGGAAGGCTCCTCTACCAAGTTGCAATGGATAACGCCGGTCAATCATGGGACACCACAGGGCGTATCCGGATGGTTTTGCCTTTACGCGCATAGAGCAGTTTGGGCGAACACCGCTGGTCATCATGAAAAACCCCCACGCAATCCAGACACTGAAAGCAGTCGGTATACACAATTTCCCCCGTGGGTTTGATTGCCTGATACTGACAGAGATTTTTGCACTTTTGACAAGGTTGCCCGCATTCCGGAATTCGCGGCAACCAGTTCCAGCGCCGTAAACGTCCGCCCAGTGCCATCAGGGCCCCCAAGGGGCAAAGAAAGCGGCAAAAGAACTTGTAGACGAAGGCCCCTGCTGCCAACATCGATAGGGCCCATAACAGGTACGGCCATTCTCGCTGAAAGCCCACCGTAATGGCCGTCTTGAAGGGCTCTACCTCCACCCCCCGCTCGGCCAGAGTGGGCCAGGCAAAGGCGCTGAGGGCTAAAACCCCCAGCAGCAGTAGGGGAAGACGCGATAGCCAGGGCAGCCAGGTGGCGGGCAGATGACGTTGTGGCAGGCGCACCAGTTGCGCCCCAATGCCCACGAATTCTTGCAAGGCACCAAAAGGGCAGAGCCAGCCACAAAAGGTGCCTCGCCCCCAGACCACCCAACTGATCAGGGTAAAGCCAATCAGCAACAGGGATACCGGGTCATACAAAAAACTACTGAGATTGCCCCCCGCGTGCAGGGTTTTGACGGCCCCAGTCACCTGGACGATGGACAGTTGTCCCTGTGCATGCCACCCCAGATAAACTAGGGTAAAGGCCAAGAAACCCAGACGAAACCCCTTGAGCCGACGCGGATCCCGGCTCAGCAGGCGGGGGCGCAGCAAAACGGCCGAAAGCAGCAACAACGCCAGGGCGATGATGCTGAGATCCGGCCAGCGCGCCTGCCACGCCTGAACCCATTCCGGCAACGGTTGTGGCGGATATTCCACCAAATGGGCGGGTAAGGTGTAGGGAAGCGTGATCTGTTTTTTGGTGATCTGGGACATGATGGCCCCATGGGTGCGCGTAACCGTCAGATCAAAGGTCATGGGCTGGCCCATGTCCAGTCCACTATGGGGAATGCCCGCAACGATCAGGGCCGAGGTCACCCCCTGCAAGGGGGGGATTTTGGCTTCGTCCATGTTGGCGTCACGCAGTTCGTAGGGCAGACCGTTTTGGGTCAACTCCAAACGCTGGGGCACGCTTCCGGGGGTAAAGTCCTCCTCTACCAGCGCATACCGTCCACGTGTGGCAATCCAGAAGGCCGCGCGGTCCTCCTGCAGGGTGGATTGAAGCGCCTTCCAGCCGGCTTCCCCCAACAGGTTTTTGCCCACCAGAGGCGCGTTGAGATAGGCCACATACAAGTCTGCGAACAGGTCTTGCGGATGACGCAGGGCTTCTTCGTCCTCCCCTGCGTTGTCGGTTCCCGCAAACAAGTGCTCCAGATCCCCATTGGTCAACACCACATGCTGGACATACCCTTTTTGGAGCAAGGTCTGAAAATCCATGGGACTAAAGGGCACAGGTTTCAACACGGCCGGCAGCGCCGAACCGCTGCGGGGCGCAAAGCCCAGCTTGGCGCGCGCCACCACCAGGGCGGCATTGAGAATGGTTTGATTGACCACCCGGATGGAAGCCGTGGCTTTGGCCACACCGTCCACCACCACCCGATGGGATCCCCCTCCGACAGATCGGCTTTGGTGACCATAACCGCTGGCCACGGTCACCTCCTGGGCCAGGTTAACGCCTTCGTATTGTTTGAGAAAATCGATGAGCGGGCCAGGGCCCAGACCACTCAAAAAAACCGGCTCATGCTGATGCACAAGCGCCACACTCTGGTAGTTGCCTTTGGCATCCAGTTCCACCAAGAGATCGATGGGGCTTCCTTCAAACCCCGGTATGGGGGCCAAATCCACGGTTTCAAACACATAGCCCACGGGCGTATTACCCGGGGCGGCTTGATCATAGAGCGGCCAGACGGGAGGGTCCTTGAGCTTTTCTCCCACGCGCAGGGCGCTTCCGCTGGCACTGGCGGCCCCTTCCCGGGCCACACGGTCCTTATAGCGTTGCACGATATCAGCCTGGGATAATTCGCCGGCCACAACGCTAACCTGCAGACATAAGAGCAGAAAGAAACGCAAGCAATGGATCATAATGTGACGATTGAGCATGGCAAAATTTGGCGACATGGTACAACAGCGTACCCATTATAAGGAGCACACGCACGAATCATGCCCAAATCTGAAGACTGGCGGATTAGCGCAGGACGATCCGGGCGGAGCGCCCTGCGCTATGCATAAAAAGACCCCGCCGTAAGGCGGGGCTGATCATGTCTGAGGGGATCAAAAAAATTAGAAGGAGTGCGTCATCCCCAGGGCCAGGGCATTTTGCACGGCATTTCCAACAGCAGCCACGTTTGCAGCGCCATCGTTATACAGGGCGTTCCAGCCACCAACTCCCTTGCCATCGGAACGGTCTGCCAACACCCACACGCTGGTGGACTTGGACATGGTGTACTTCAGACTGATGGAAGACACGGTAGGCGTGACATTGCTCACGTTATCCTTCATGGATACGTAGTTGACGACGCCCTGGAGTTTGGGGGTGAAGTTGTAGCCCAGACCCACTTCGTAGCCGGTGGAATCCACGCAGGTGGCCGGGTTAAGAATTGAGGTTTCCACTACTCCTGCTCCCGCGGTGCAATTGGGAACACCAGAGGTCTTGAAGGTGTTGACCTGGGCTGCAAACAGCCAGTCATTCCAGTTATATTTGGCACCCACCAAGCCCTTGGTGAGTGTTTCGGCTGAGGGGTTTGTTAGTCCGACAGGTGAAGGTGCGCCGTTAGGCAATGAAGTAAAATTGCTTGTACCGGAGTTACTTTGATGCATGACCTCATACCCGGCATTCAAGTTCAAGCCATTGGCCGAATAGTTGATCAGGGCATTGAACCCCGAGTTGGGGCCCATGGTACCGGCTGCGCCACCAAATACATAGCCCAATTGGACCGTGGTGTCATAAAACTTGGTGCTCTTCCAGGTGATCATGTCGTTGGTGAACACACCCACCATGGAATTGTTGTTAACACCCGAACCGTAGGCCAGCTGACCATTCAGGGCCAGAGAGCCG